>DASTCJ010000113.1:0-7737 GCA_035605575.1 Candidatus Methylomirabilota bacterium | reverse complement strand
TCTCGGCGGCGCCGAGCCTCGTGGCAGCGGCCGCCGGGGAAGCCAGGGCCTCGAGCGTGACGCGACGGCGGCGCGTGGTGGCCGCCTCGAGCGTGGGCGCCAGGACCAGGCGAGGTGCCCACAGGATGACGTCAGTCCTTGGCGTCTTGACCCTGCGCGAATCCGCTGCCGACCGGCCGCTCATTGTCTTCCTCATGGCGGCTCGTATGGGCAACTTCCCGGCCAGACGATTTCGGTTGCAAGCTCCCGGGATTACTGGCGATGTAAGCCGTACACGGCGTCAGCCGACCTGGGAGGGCAGCGGCAACTCCGGGGAGAAACTCCGCGATCAGAAGTCAGGCGGGACGGACGAGGTTGTAATCTCGGATCTTCTTGTTGAGCGTCTTCACGTCGACCTCGAGGACGCGTGCCGCCCGCGCCTTGTTCCATCCCGTGGCCGCCAGCACGCGCGCAACGTGTCGGCGCTCGACCTCCGAGAGCGGAACGAGTGTCGGCTCGCGGTCCTCGGGCGCCTCGGCCCGCTCCAGCACCCGGCGGAGCTCGGCGGGTAGATCCGAGGCGTGGACCTCGGAGCCTTCGTGAAGAATCTGGAGCCGCTCGACGAGGTTGCGAAGCTCGCGGATGTTGCCGGGCCAGTCGTAGGCGATGAGGCGCTCCATCGCATCACGCGCGAACGCGAGGGTCTTGCCGCTGCGCGGTGGCGCCAGGAAGTGCTGCACGAGTTGCGGGATGTCCTCACGGCGCTGCCGCAGCGCCGGCACCTCCACCACCACCGTGCACACTCGATAGAAGAGATCCCAACGGAAACGTCCCTCGGTCGCCTCCCGCGTCAGCTCCTTCGCGGTGGCGGCGACGATCCGCACGTCGACGTGGAACGAGCGCTCCTCGCCGACGCGCCGAACCTCGCCGGAATCGAGCGCGCGCAGCAGCCGGACCTGCATCGCCGGTGACATCTCCCCGATCTCGTCGAGGAACAGCGTGCCGCCGTTGGCCGCCTCGAACAGCCCCACGCGCGAGGTGACAGCGCCGCTGAACGCACCCTTGCGATGGCCGAACAGCTCGGTCTCCAGCAGCGTGTCGGGGAGCGCGCCACAGTTGATCGACACGAAGGGACGGGCGGCCCGCGGCGAGCGCAGGTGAATGGTGCGGGCGATGAGCTCCTTGCCGGTTCCGCTCTCGCCGTGGATCAGCACGGGACTGTCGCTGGCGGCTACGCGCGCGATGACGGCGAGCACATCCTTCACGGCGCCGCTGGTGCCGACGATCGTCGGCAGGCCGTCGCGGCGCGTGATGACTTCCTTCAGCGCGGAGTTCTCGCGGCGCAGCGCCTTCTTCTCGGCCGCCTTGGCCACCACCTCGAGCAGCTCGGCGTTCTTCCACGGCTTCGTAATGAAGTCGTAGGCGCCCAGCCGCATGGCCTCCACCGCCGTCTCCACGTCGGCATGGCCGGTGAGCACGATCATCTCCACGTCGACGTCGGCATCGCGCGCCCAGCGCAGGATGTCGAGACCGGAGTGATCGGGCAGGTGCACGTCGACGAGGGCGACGTCGAACGCCGCATGCGCGAGCCGCTCCATGGCCGCGCCGCCCGAGACGGCTTCGCTCACCGTCATGGGCGGTCGCGAGAGCACCATCATGAGCATCGCGCGTACGTCGGGATCGTCGTCGACGACGAGCACGTGAATGGCGTCCGGCATGTGGAATCATGGTAGCACTTCCAGTACACTACCCACCTCAGGAGGACCGATCGGAATGTCGCAGCCCCCGGCTCTCCGCATTGAGGGAGCCCGGCAGAACAACCTCAAGAACGTTTCGCTCGAGATTCCGCACGATCGGCTCACCGTCGTGACCGGCGTCTCCGGCTCCGGCAAATCGTCGCTCGCATTCGACACCCTGTTCGCCGAGGGACAGTGGCGCTACATCGAGTCGCTCTCGACGTACGCGCGGATGTTTCTCGAGCGAATCGATCGCCCCGACGTCGATCGCGTCGAGCAGATCCGTCCCGCGGTCGCCCTCGAGCAGAAGAATCCCGTGCGCACCGCCCGGTCCACCGTCGGCACCGCCACCGAGATCTACGACTACCTCCGCCTGCTCTACGCGAAGATCGGCCGCGTGCATTGTCCCGCCTGCGGCGCGCCCGCCGTCTCGCACTCGGCGGCATCGATCGCCGACACGCTGCTCGCCGAGCATCCGGGCGCACGCGCGCTGGTGACGTTTCCGCTGCCAGTGATGGTGAACACGCCGCCGTCGGAGATCTGGGCGGGCCTCACGCGCCGCGGCTTCGCGCGCGTGCGCGTCGGCGAGCGCGTGCTCGATCTCGCCGACGCGCCGCCGCCGGCGCTCGATGCGCTCGAGCTCGAGGTCGTGCTCGACCGCGTAGTGCTGCAGGCGCCGGGACGCGCGCGGCTCGTCGAGTCGGTGGAGACGGCGCTCCGCGAGGGCGGCGGTCGTTGCGCGATCGACGTCGTGGAGGGGCCGCGGCGCGCGTTCACCGAGGCGTTCCGCTGCGCCGGCTGCGGCGCCGCCCTCGAGCGGCCACAGCCGATCCTCTTCTCCTTCAATCATCCGCTCGGCGCCTGCGCGGAGTGCAAGGGCTTCGGCAACGTCCTGAAGTACGACGAGTCGCTGGTGGTGCCGGACGCCACGCGGAGCCTCGGCGACGGCTGCGTCGAGCCGTGGACTCATCCGTCGGGCAAGTGGTATCAGCGCGAGCTGGTCAAGGCCGCGCGGCGCGCCGGCGTCGCGCTGGAGACGCCCTGGGAGAAGCTGACCGCGGCCGAGCGCAGGCTCGTATACGACGGCGACGGCAAGTTCCCCGGCATCACCGGCTTCTTCGAGGAGATCGAGTCGTATCGCTACAAACTGCACGTCCGCGTGTTCCTCTCGCGCTACCGCACGCAGTCGCCGTGCCCGGTGTGCGCAGGCGCGCGGTTGAAGCCGGCGGCGCTGGCCGTGCGGGTGGCGGGCATGACGATCGCCGAGTTCACGGGGCTCACGATCGAGCGGGCGGCGGCCGTGCTCGGCAGCCTCTCGCTCACGGCGTGGGAGGCGGCCGTCGGCCGCGAGATCCTGCGCCAGCTCGGCGCCAAGCTCGACTTCCTGCTGCGCGTGGGCCTCGGCTATCTCACGCTCGGCCGGCAGACCCGCACGCTGTCCGGCGGCGAAGCGCAGCGCATCAACCTGGCGAACCAGCTGGGCTCGCAGCTCGTCGGCACGCTGTACGTCCTCGACGAGCCGTCGATCGGACTTCACGCGCGCGACACGGCGCGGCTCGCCGATCTGTGCCGCGAGCTGGCCGGTGCCGGGAACACGGTGGTCGTGGTGGAGCACGATCGCTCGTTCATCGAGGCCGCGGATCACGTGGTGGAGCTTGGCCCCGGCTCCGGCGAGCGCGGCGGCGAAGTCGTCTTCAGCGGCGGGCAGGCGGAGTTCCGCAAGGCGACGCGCTCGCTCACGGCGCGCTATCTCTCGGGCCGCGAGTCGATCCCGATGCCGCTCAGCCGGCGCACGGGGCGGCGCTTTCTGACGCTCACCGGCGCCCGGGCGCACAACCTGAAGGACGTCACGCTGCGGTTGCCGCTGCACACGATGACCGTCGTCACCGGCGTGTCCGGCTCCGGCAAGTCGACGCTCGTGCACGACACGCTCTATCGCGCGGTGGCGCGCGCCTTCAAGACGGAATTCCAGACGCCCGGCGCGTACACCGCCCTCACCGGCCTCGAGTACTTGAAGGGCGTGCGGCTCATCGACCAGGAGCCCATCGGTCGCACGCCGCGATCGAATCCCGTCACCTACGTGAAAGCGTTCGACGAGATTCGCAAGCTCTACGCGGCGCTGCCGCGCGCGCAGGCGCTCGGCCTCGGTGCCGGCGCGTTCTCCTTCAACGTGCCCGGTGGCCGCTGTGAGACGTGCCAGGGCGACGGCTTCCAGAAGCTCGAGATGTACTTCTTCGAGGATGTGTACGTGTCGTGCCAGGAGTGCGAGGGCCGGCGCTATCGCCCCGACGTCCTCGGCGTGAAGTATCGCGGCCGCTCCGTTGCCGATGTGCTGCAGATGACCGTCGACGAGGCGGTCGACTTCTTCGCGAGCACGGCCGCCCTCGCGCGCCGGCTGCGCACGCTGCAGGAGACGGGCCTCGGCTACCTGCGGCTCGGCCAGCCGGCCACGACACTGTCCGGCGGCGAGGCGCAGCGCCTGAAGATTGCCGCCGAGCTCGCCGCGCGCGCCGGTGGAGAGATGCTCTATCTCCTCGACGAGCCCACCACCGGGCTGCACCTCGACGACGTCAAGAAGCTGCTCGGCGTGCTCAATCGGCTCGTCGACGCCAACAACACGGTGGTGATGGTCGAGCACCATCTCGACGTCATCCGCGCCGCCGATCACGTCGTCGACCTCGGCCCCGAGGGCGGCGACGAGGGCGGCGAGATCGTCGCCGAAGGCACGCCGGAGGTCGTGGCCCAGATCCCGGGCTCCTATACCGGAAAATTCCTCGCGGAGATGCTGCCGAAGAACGGCAGGAAGTGATCTTCTACGGCTGGCGGGTCGTCGCCGCCGCGTTCCTCGTCCTCTTCACCGCCTACGGCGCGCAGTACTCCTTCGGTGTCTTCTTCGCCGCGCTCCTGGACGAGTTCGGCTGGAGTCGCGCCGGCCTGGCCGGCGTCTTCTCGCTCTACGCGTTCGCATACTCCGTCTTCGCGTTCCCGGCCGGGCGCCTGACCGATCGCTGGGGCCCGCGCGCGGTCATCACGGCCGGCGGCGTGTTCCTCGGGGTCGCCCTCGCCGCCATGGCCACCGTCAGCGCGCTGTGGCAGCCGTACGTGTTCTACGGCGTCGTCGCCGCCATCGGCATGGGCACCGCCTACGTGCCGTGCAGCGGCACCGTCGTGAAATGGTTCGCGCGCCGCCGCGGTCTTGCCGTGGGGCTCGCCGGTAGCGGCGGCTCCGTGGGCACGTTCGTTCTGCCGCCGTTCGCGCAGTGGCTGGTGAGCGCGATCGGCTGGCGCGCCGCATACGTCGTGTTCGGCGCCGCGGTGTTGGCCACGCTCGCCGGCGTCGCGCGCGTCATGCGGCGCGATCCCGAGTCGATGGGCCTTCATCCCGACGGCGCCGACGCGCCGCCGGCTGTCGCGGTGAGCGGCGTGCCGCTGGCGGGGGCACTGCGAGCGCCCGCGCTCTGGCTGCTTGGCATCGCGCTGATGGCGACGTGGATTCCCGTCTTCGTGCCACTCGTGCACCTCGTCTCGCTGGCGCGCGATCTTGGCCACGGGCCGACGACGGGGGCGTGGCTCGTGAGCGCGCTCGGCGCCGGCGCCGTGGTGGGCCGGATCACGATGGGGCCGATCTCGGATCGCATCGGCCGCCGGCCAGCGCTCGTCTTCGGGACCGCGGCGCAAGCGCTCGCCTTCGCCGCGTATGCGCGCGTGGCGAGCATCGAGGGGCTCGCGGCGGCGACGATCGCCTTCGGCTACTCCTACGGTGCGGTATCGACGTGCTTCCCGGCCGTGGTCGCCGACTTCTTCGGACGGGCTGCCGCCGGCTCGATCGTCGGGTTCCTGTTCATGTCGGCCGGCTCGATGGCGGCGTGGGGGCCGGTGGCGGCCGGTGCGATCTACGATCGGACCGGGTCCTATGCGCTCGCCTTCGATCTGTCGGCTGGCTCGAATCTGATCGCCGCGCTGGTCGTGATTCTGCTGTGGCTGCGCGGTCGTTGAACCGGTAGGAAAACTTTTTCATAGGTTAAAAACCCCCCTTGAACGGTCTATACTTCCGCCACTCGCGAGATGGCACCCCCGATCCGCGTCAACCTTCCGGCGCCCGATGGGCGCGGCAGTGGCCTCGTCGACGTGCTGGATCGAGTCCTCGACAAAGGGCTCGTCCTGGCCGGCGACGTCAAGATTTCGCTGGCCGAGGTCGAGCTCCTCACGATCCGGATTCGCTTGATCGTGTGCTCCATCGACAAGGCCCAACAGATCGGCCTCGACTGGTGGAAGCACGACAGCCACCTCGCTCCGGGCCGCAACCGGCTCTCGGCCGAAAACGAGGAACTGCGCAAGCAAGTGCGCGTGCTCGAGCGCAAGATCGCGTCGCTGACCTCGATACGCTCCACGGGGGCGCGCCGGCAGCGTCGTGACGGAACTGTGCAAGGAGACTGAGCGATGCCAGTCGAAAGGACAACCGGCGGCACCAGCCTGATCGACGTTCTGGACCGCGTGCTCGACAAAGGCATCGTGATCGATGCCTGGGTCCGGGTGTCGCTCGTCGGTATCGACCTGATCACCGTCGAAGCGCGCGTCGTGGTGGCCTCGATCGAGACGTACCTGAAATACTCCGAGGCGGTCGGGACGATCACGCCGGCGTCGAAGCCGGCCATCGACGGCCGAACCAGTGAGGCCGTGCTCGCCGAGAACGCCGCGCTCCGAGCGCAGATCGCCGCGACCGGTCGTGAGCCGGTCGGGGCGCGCAGGTCGCGCAAGCCGTGACTCGCGTCGCCGCGGTGCGGACCGCGGCGCGGCGGCGTGGCCGGGTCGATGCAGACCGTCGGCTGGAGCTGGCGGAGGCGTTACTCGGCACGGACGACGTCGCGTCGTGCGCGCAGCGAGCGCTCGAGTGGCTGCAGCGCGCACTCGGAGTCCGCCGCGGCATCTGTCTTCTCGGGCCCGCCGAAAGCGCCACCGTGCTCATGCCCATCGCCACGATCGGGGTGCGTGAGCGCCGCGTCGCGCGCTTCGCCATCGATCTCGAGGCGCGCGACCATCCGCTCGTCGCGGCCACCCTCGGTGCCGAGCCCGTGCAGTTCGGCAACAACGGCCGGCCGGCGCCGGCGACGCCGCTGGAGACGGGCGCGTACGCCGCCGTCCCCCTGCACGGACGTGACTCCGTCTACGATCTACCGGTCGGTCTGCTGCTGCTGAGCCCTGTCGACGAGGAGCGTCGCCAGGACGTGGTCTGGGTCGCCTCGATCCTCGGCCCGCGGCTCACCGCGCTTCGCGCGGCGCATCGCGGCAGCGAGTCCGAGCGGCGACTGCGGCGTGAGCGAACGCTGCTCTACAGCATCATCAACGCGGTCACCGACCCCATTCTCTTGACCGATACCGAGGGCCGCATCATCGTGGCCAACGCGCGCGCCGAGGCGCTGCTGGCCGCCTCCGAGGGCGAGAGCGAAGGCCGCCGCCGCGCCGTCGCCCTCAACAACATGCTGTTCTCCTCCGCGCTCAGCCGCCGCGCGTTCGGCGACACCGAGCCGTGGCGCCACGAGCTGCTCCTCGTCGATCCGAGCGACGGCTCCGACCTCCTCTTCGAGCTGCTCAGCACGATCACCGTGGACCCGCGCGAAGGCACCGGCATCGTGTCCGTGTTGCGCAACGTGACGGATCTCCGGCGCGCCACCGAGGAGATCGAGGAGAACTATCGCAAGCTCCGGCTGGCCGAGGCCGATGCCCGCGCCGAGCGCGACCGCCTCGACCTCATCATCGACTCCGTGGCCGATCCAATTCTCGTGACCGATCCGAACGGCAACATCGTGATGATGAACACGCCGGCCGAGCGCCTCTTCACCGCGGACTTCGCGGCCGGCGAGGAGACGCGGCGCGCCGTGCAGGCCAACGACGCCCATTTCTCGTCGTTCGTCTCCAACCTCTTCTTCGAGGCCGGTGTCATGCGCCGCAGCGGCGCCATCGGTCTCGTCGATCCGCGCACGAGCGCCGCGCTGCCCGTGGAGGCGATCTCCGGCAAGATCGT
>DASTCJ010000188.1:0-4421 GCA_035605575.1 Candidatus Methylomirabilota bacterium | reverse complement strand
GCCGCCCACGACGCCGAGGAACACGAGGAGCAGCGGCAGGTCGGCACCCCTGCGGATCAGGATCGGTCGAAGGACGTTGTCGATCGCGGTGGCGAAGAGGCTCCACACGAGCAGGGCCGTTCCCCAGCCGCTGCCGTGCGCGGAATAGGTCCACACCACGGCGAAGATCAGCACCGGTGCGGGTCCAAGCTGTGCGATGCAGAGCACGAAGGCGATCGCCGTCAGCACCGCCGCGAACGGCACCTGCGCGACCCACAGCCCGAGCGCCGCCAGCGCCCCCTGTACAACGGCGGTCACGATGATTCCCAGCGCGACACCGCGGATGGCGCTCACCGCCAGGCGGGCGGAATGCTCGCCGCGGGCCCCGCCCAGGCGTCGAGCGAAGCGCCGAGTGACCGCCGCCGCCGTCTCACCCGAGGAGTACAGGATGGCCGCGAACACCACGACGAGCAGGGACTGCACCAGCAGCAATCCGACGCTCCCCACCGTCGCCACGATCCAGACCGCGAGCTGGCGGGTGTACGGCGCCATGCGCGCCGAGATCTCGTCCGAGCTCGCCGCCGCCGCTTCCGCCCACCGGGCGGCCAGCTTCGGTCCGACGAGCGGCAGGCGTGCGAGCCACTCCGGCGCCGGCGGCACCGACCAGCTCGACAGCGTCCGGAGCCAGCCCGTGATGTCGTCCAGGTGCGCCACGATCGTGCTGAACGCCAGTACCAGCGGCACGATGAGGCAGAGCAGCAGCAGGATGATCATCACGACCACGGCGGGTGCGCGCCGTCCGCCCAGCAGCGCCTGCACGCGCAGCATCAAGGGCCACGTCGCCATGGCGATCGTCGCGGCCCAGATCGCCGCCGGCAGGAACGGGCTCAGGATCCAGAACGTCGCGACGACCATGGCCACGACGAAGGCCGCCGTGAGAACGACCCGCGCGGGATCGCGCGCGCCGCCGATGTCCGTCATTCCTGCCAGCCGCCACCGACCGCGCGGTAGATACGGACAACGGCCAGCAGCTCGTCGCGGCGCGACCGCGCGAGACCGAGCTCGGCGTCGAAGAGCTGGCGCTCGCTGTCCAGGACCTCGAGATAGCTCGTCACACCGCCGCGGTAGCGGATGTTGGCCAGGGTCGTCGTCCCGCGGGACGCGACGGCGAGCGCTTCCTGCTGCACCCGCGCTTCCTGGCGCTTGCGGTACTCGATCAGTCCGTCACTCACCTCGCGGAACGCCTGGACGATCGTCTGCCGGTACTGAGCCAGCGCCGCCTGCGTACGCGCCTCGGCAGACTCCACGCCCGCCCCCACGCGGCCGGTATTGAAGATCGGCAGCGTCACGGCCGGGCCGATGGAGAAGATGCCCTGCGGGCCGAACGTCGTGCCGTCGAGATGGAAGCCACCCGCGGCCGCGGAGGCACTCAGGAAGACCCGGGGGAAGTAATCGGCCTTGGCGACACCGATGCGCGCGGTGGCGGCGGCGAGCTGGGCCTCGGCCTGCTGGATGTCCGGCCGGCGCTCGAGCAGCGCCGACGGAATTCCGGGCGGAAGCGGCGGCGCCGCGAGCTGGTCGTCGAGGGACCGTCCGCGCGGCACGGCGTCGGGGTTCCGGCCGAGGAGGACACTGAGCGCGTTCTCGGTCTGCTCCATCAGACGCTCGGCGTCGGCGATCGTCGTCGCCGCCTGCGCCACGAGGATCTCGGCCTGATGGACGTCGATCATCGCCGCCACGCCACCCGCCGCGCGCAGCTGGACCAGCCGAAGGGAATCGAGGCGTGTCGCGAGCGTCCGCCGCGAGATCTCGAGCTCGAGATCGAGCTCCCGCAGCGTGAAGTAGGCGGCCGCCACATCGCTCACGAGCGTCGTCACCACGAAGCGTCGCGCTGCCTCGCTGGCGAAGAGCTCGGCCCGCGCCGCCTCGGTCGCGCGACGGAACCGGCCCCAGAAGTCGATCTCGAAGCCGAAGAGGAGGCCACCGGTGCCGCCGATGGTGTCTTCGCTCTGCAACGGCACCCGCTCGCCCTCGACGTGCGTGTACGCGGCATCCGCGCGGACGTCCACGGTGGGGAACTGAAGGGAGCGGACGGTCGTGACCTGGGCGCGCGCATCGAGGATCCGCGCCGCCGCCAGCTGCAGATCGTAGTTTTCCTTCAGGGCCGTCCGGATCAGACCTTGCAGCGTTTCGTCACGGAACAGCCGCCACCACTCGATGTCGGCCAGCGACTCGGCGGCCGCGGGCTCGGTGGGGCCGCGGAACGAGGCGGGCGTCGTGACCGCGGGGCGCTTGTAGTCGGGACCGAGCGTGCAGCCGCCCAGCATGAATCCGACGGCGACGAGCGCGCGCAGCTTCATGCGTGATGTCCGCCGTGGGCGGGCGCCGGAATACCGGTCTCGGAGGCGGGCCGCTCCGCGCGGGCGCGGCGCCGTCCCAGCGATTCCACGAACGAGAAGTTGCCCGGGATGATGAAGACGCCGAGCGCGGTGGCGATCAACATGCCCCAGAACACGGCGGTGCCCATCACGTTCTGCGCGCCGGCGCCCGCGCCGCTGGCCAGGATGAGCGGGACGACGCCGATGATGAAGGCGAAGGCCGTCATCAAGATGGGCCGGAAGCGCAGCCGGGCCGCCTCGATCGCCGCCTCCTCCACCGACTTGCCTTCCTCGTGCTTGGCCTTGGCGAACTCCACGATGAGGATCGCGTTCTTGGCGGCGAGCCCGATCAGCATGATGTTGCCGATCTGGACGTAGACGTTGTTGTCGTAGCCGGCGAGCCAGACGCCGAGGAACGCGCCAAGCGCCACGAGCGGCGAGCCGAGCAGCACCGCCCACGGCAGGCGCCAGCTCTCGTACATGGCGGCGAGCAGGAGAAAGACGAAGACGATGGCGAGAATGAACGTCGGCGCCGCCGGCGGCGCCACTTTCTCCTGGTAGGACAGCGAGGAGTAGGCGTAGCCCATCTCCTTCGGCATGGTCTGCTTGAAAACGTCCTCGAGCGCGGCCAGCGCCTGGCCCGAGCTCACGCCGCGCGCGGGGGCGCCCTGGATCTCCACCGAACGAAGCAGGTTGAAGCGCGTCGTGATCTCCGTCCCCGGGACCGACGAGATGGTGACGAGCGTCGAGAGCGGAATCATGGTGCCGGTGGTCTTGCTCCGCACGTAGACGTCGCCGATGTCGCCGGGCTTCCGGCGGAAGTCCGCCTCCGCCTGCACGTAGACGCGGTACAGCCGTCCGAACCGGTTGAAGTCGTTGACGTAGGCGCCGCCCATCGCGGCCGACATCGCCTGGAACACCTCGTTCACCGGCACGCCCAGCGTGCGCGCCTTTTCCCGGTCCAGCTCGACCTTCACCTGCGGATACGTCGGATCGAACGCCGTGAACAACGAGGCGAACTCCGGACGCTGGCGCGCCGCGGTCAGGAACGCGCGGGCCTGCTCGCCCAGCTGCTCGACGGTGAGCGTGCCGCTCCGGTCCTGCAGCAGGAAGTTGAAGCCTGCAGCCGCGCCGAATCCGGAGATCGTCGGGATGTTGAACGGAAACGCGATCGCCTCCGAGATCTGCGATAGCTCGCGCTGCAAGCGCGCCATGATGGCTTTCACGTGGAGCGTCTCGCCCTTGCGCTCGTCCCACGGCTTCAGGCGGGCGAACACCGTCCCGAAGTTCGGCTGATAGGTGCTGGTGACGACGCCGAAGCCGCCGATCGTCTGGTACGACTCGACGCCGTCGATCTTGGCGAGGATCTCCTCGACCCGGCGCAGCACGGTGCTGGTCCGCTCGAGCGACGCCGCCGGCGGGAGCTGGACGTTCACGCCGAGGAGTCCCTGGTCCTCGTCGGGAATGAAGCCGGCCGGCAGCGCGCGTCCCAGCAGGCCGGCGCCGACGATCACGACGCCGACGAGCAGGACGGTAACGATCCCGCGGCGGATCAGCAGGCGCGACACGCCGAGGTAGCCGTTGGTCGACACCTCGAACACGCGGTTGAACCCGCGGAAGAACGCGCCGAGGGGGCCCCGCGCCGGCTTCGCCGGCTTCAGCAGCATGGCCGCCAGCGCGGGCGCCAGCGACAGCGCGCTGAAGGCGGAGAGCAGGACCGAGATCGCGATGGTCAGCGCGAACTGCTGGTACATCTGCCCGGTGAGGCCGCCGAGGAAGGCGACCGGAATGAACACGGCCGAGAGGATCAGCGCGATGCCGATGACGGGCGCCGACACTTCCTTCATCGCCTGCACGGTCGCCTCGCGCGGCGCCATGCCGTGCTCGATGTGGTGCATGACGGCCTCGACCACGACGATCGCGTCGTCGACCACGATGCCGATCGCGAGCACGAGGCCGAACATCGAGAGCGTGTTGACCGAGAAGCCGAGCAGCGGGAAGAAGATGAACGTCCCGACGATCGACACGGGAACCGTGAGGAGCGGGATGATCGTCGCCCGCACG
>DASTCJ010000215.1:0-34692 GCA_035605575.1 Candidatus Methylomirabilota bacterium | reverse complement strand
CTGGCGGTGGTGCCGTCGAGTGATCGCAACGTGATGCAGCTGCGCTCGCGGTCCAAGTCGACCACGTCGCTCAGCATCATGCCTTCGATGACGACACCGATCGCGCTGTCCGGAATCGCCGCTGTGTCGGCGCTGGCGATCGATGCGCTCGCTGGCGCGGCCGGTGCGTCGATCAGGATCGGGCTCGCCACCGGTGGTCGAGTGGCTTGAGCACCCGCCGACGCCGACGCGGGCGAGCTCGTGGCGTTCGACGCTGCTGACGTCGCCGGACCAATGCCTCCCGGAGCGATCGTCGTGGCTGCACCACCTGTGACCGTCCCGGATCCGGACAGTCCCGCCGCCGACGTCGAGTTCTGCGGGCCTGCCTGGGTCGGAAACCCTCCCGGCTGACTGCCGATGCCCGCGCCGAGCTGCGGTCCGGCGGTCATCGGCCTCGCGGGTTGCACGGGTGTCAGCGGTTGTCCGATCCCTGGCTGGAACGGCGTCGTCGCTGTCGACGACGCGCCGGAGGGCACGACACCCGGCGTCGCCGTCACGCCGGGAGCGACCGCGGTCCCCTGAGGCGTGATGGCGGTCGGCGGGGCCGCGACGCCGGGTAACACGACACCACCGCCGGGCGTGAACACCGGACCGTTGCCCGGCGCGGCCGCCGGCTGTCTGCCGCTCCCGGCGGGGGCCGTCGCACTGCCACCGGCGGCTGCGGCGTCACCCGCCGCTCCGCCGGCACCGCCGCCGCCACCTCCCGGCCCCTGCGCGAACGCGGCGGCCGCAATTAAAGTAAGGGCAATGGCCAGGGCTGCTGACTTCATGACAAGCTCCTCCGTGCTGCACGAGAGGGCAATCGAGATGCCAGCGGTCTTCGGCGACCTCGTGGACCTTATCCATCAGGGAGGATTCGACGATGCTCCAGCCGATCGACATCGCGAAGCTCATCCAGGCGAGCGCCGCCGCGTTGCGCGTAGAGGTGGAGGCGATGCCGGAGGCGCTGCTTCGTTTCAAGCCAGGGCCGCGCGAGTGGTGTGCCAAGGACGTAGTCGGACATCTCATCGAAGCCGAGCGGCGCGGCTTCGCCGGCCGCATTCGTCTGCTTCTCACCACCGCGGAGCCGGCGCTCGAGACCTGGGATCCGGACGACGTCGCGCGCGCACGGCACGACGTCGAGCGCGACGTCAAGGAGCTGCTGGCGGAGCTCGCAGCGCTGCGCGAAGGCAGCGTCAAGCTGCTGGCCGGCCTGGAAGCCCGCGACCTCACTCGCGCCGGCATGCACCCGAAGGTCGGCCGCCTCACGATCGGCGACGTCGCGCATGAATGGGTGCATCACGACCGCAACCATGTCGCGCAGATCATGGCCAACGTCCAGGCATACGTCTGGCCTTCGATGGGTGCCGCTCAGAAGTTCTCCGACGCGTAGGGCGCCGTACTTCGCAATTCGAGATGCCGCCGTGATGGGAGGTGCTCCGTGCGACTCACGAAGAAAGTCGCGAAGCTGATCGCGAGCGAACGCGTCTGCCGCGTGGCCACCGCCGGCAGCGACGGGCGTCCGCATGTCGTCCCCGTATGCCACGTGCTCGCCGGCGAGAAAATCTATTTCGGTTCTGGCGACGACGCCCGCAAAGTGAAGAACGTCCGCGACAATCCGCAGATCGCGATCACCGTCGATCTCTATTCCGACGACTGGTCACAGCTGCGGGGCGTGATGGTGCAGGGAACGGCGCGCCTGATCGGGCGCGGTCCGCGCTTCAAGCAGGCGCGCGCACGGCTCTACGCGAAGTTCCCGCAGTACCCCAGGGAAGCGGCGATCTCCTCGTCCGACTCGGTGGTGGTGGAGGTGACGCCGACACACGTGTTCACCTGGGGGCTCGACTAGCCCGAATCCCTTCCCGGCGTCGCGTCGTCCAAAATGGCAAGGAGAGATGACGATGACGACGAAGCGAATTCTCGTGCCGCTCGACGGCCGCGAGACGGCCGAGGCAGTGGTCCCGGTCGTGGCCGCGCTGGCGCGGGACACCGGGGCGACCGTGCGGCTACTGCGGATCTTCCCGGTACCGTCGCAGGTGACGACTCCGCAGGGTTTCATGGTGGCCTCGGTCGACCACGAGATGGCGCGACTCGAGAGCCGAGCGCTATCCGATTTTGCGCCGGCGGAGCTCGGGCTGGCCGAGCTACCGGTGGAGACGGTGGTGCGTTACGGCGAGCCGGTGGAGGAGATCGCGCGTGAGGCAGAAGTGTTCGGCGCCGACATGATCGCGCTGACCTCAGGCCGCCGCGGCCGACTACGGTCGGCGCTCGCACCCGGCGTTGCACAGCGCGTGCAGACGCGGACGGCAACGCCGACGCTCGTGCTGTACCCCGGCGGGGGCCGCGCCGCCTGAGGTATAACAATCCCCCGATGACCGGGGGATGGAGCCAACACGAGCTTCGCACGTTGCGCGCCCTCCGCTCGCCGGCGGGCATCCAACGCGCACTGGATGCCATGCCGTATCACCTGGCGTCGACGGCGTGGTCGCCGCGGCGCGTCCTTGCCGAGCGCACGGCGCACTGCCTTGAAGGCGCAATCTTCGCCGCCGCGGCGCTGCGCGTGCTTGGCTTCCCTCCGCTGCTGCTCGATCTCGAAGCCGTTCAAGACACCGACCACGTGCTGGCCGTCTGGCGCGAGCGCGGTGGATGGGGCGCCATCGCGAAGTCCAATTTCTCGGGACTGCGCTTTCGCGCCCCCGTGTACCGCACGCTGCGCGAGCTCGTGATGAGCTACTTCGAGGGCTACGTGAATCTCCGCGGCGAGCGCACGCTGCGTGCCTACTCGCGTCCGTGCAGTCTCGTGCGCTTCGATCGCACGCACCCCGGCTGGGAGACGGGGACGCACGATCTCTGGTTCGTCGCCGAGCACCTGGCCCGCGTCGCTCACGCGCGGCTGCTGACGCCGACGATGGAGCGGCGCCTCGGCCGCGTCGACCGGCGCTCGCTGGAGGCGGGCCTCGTGGGATTTCGTGCCAAATGAGGGCAGGATGAACGAGGGTCCTCGCCTGCTCGCGCTCGATTTCGACGGCGTGCTCTGCGACGGACGGCCGGAGTACTTCGAGACCGCGCGCCGCGCCTATGCCGCCGTGTGGCCGGGCGCTGATCTCGCGCGGGCAGGGGCGGTGGCCCGTGAGTTCGCCGCGGCACGGCCGCTCGTCGAAAGCGGCTGGGAGATGCCGCTGCTGCTCCACGCGCTGGTGTCGCGCGTGCCGGACGCCGACCTCGTCGATCGCGAGGCCTGGCGCGGGACCGCGCGACGGCTGCTGGAGCACGCGCCCGTCGACGCCGAGCGCCTGGCGCGCGCGCTGAATGCCGCGCGCGACGCCTGGTTTGCGGCCGATCGGAAGGGCTGGCTCGCGCATCACGCGTTCTATCCTGGGGTGAGCGCGCGTCTCGTGCAGGCGCGCGACGACGGGATTCCGGTCGTCGTCGTCACCACGAAGGCGGAGCGGTTTGCCCGGGCGCTGCTCGCCGCCGAGGATCCACAGCTGGCGACGCTCGCCATCATCGGCCGCGAGCCGGACCGCACGGTGCCCAAGCCCCAAAGCCTGCTGCGGCTGGCGCGCGAGCATGACTTGTCGTCCGATGCGCAAGGCCTGTGGTTCGTGGAGGACATGCTCGAGACACTCGAGGTCGTGCGGGTGACGCCGGGGCTCGGCGCCGCTCGCTTGTTTCTCGCCGGCTGGGGCTATAACACGCTGGAGCACCGCGCCATCGTCGGCCGTGGCGGTCCCGTCAGCCTGCTGTCGCTACGCGATGTGGCTGCCCCGTTCGCCCACTGGCCGCGCTGAGCTGGACGGCACCCGCCTTGCTTCGCACAATCTCGTCTGACTCTGCACTCAAGGAGACCGTGATGAAGGGCTTTTTCATCGGAGCGATTGCCGGCGGCGTGGCGATGTGGCTGTACGGCGACCAGATCCGTGAATACGTGGACGAGATGACCTCCGGTGTCCGCGAGCGGGCCGCGGCCAAGCTCGAAGGCGCCGCCGACCGGTTGCAAAGCGTTGCGGAGTCCGTGGAAGGCGGACTGAGCGACGCGTCGACTCAGGCGCGGCGCGCCATCTGACGTGCCGGCCGTCGGCGCCTCGGCGCGCGCCGTCGTCGCCCGCGGCTTCACGTACGTCGAGGACGTGCTCTACATCGGCCTCGGCGTGCTCCTGGCCGCGGCCGCCCTCGTGCTGCTCGCCGACGGCGCCGTCATGTTCTGGCGCGCGCTCGTGGCCGCGGAGCTGCCCGCGCGCGTCATCGAGCTGCTCGATCGGATCCTGCTCATCCTGATGATCGCGGAGATCCTGTATACCGTGCAGGTCTCGCTTCGCGAGCACACGCTCGTCCCTGAACCCTTTCTCGTCGTCGCGCTCATCGCCGCCGTCCGGCGCGTGCTCATCATCACGGCCGAGTTTGCCGACCTCGTGGACAAGGGGCCCGAGGCGTTCCGCAACGCGATGATCGAGCTCGGGCTGCTGACGGGCATGATCGTGGCGCTCGTCGCGTCGCTGATGCTGCTGCGCCGGCGACAGACGCCGGCCGTCGCGCCGCGAACCTAGGCGTCGGCGGACGGGGCGCTGCGGTCGGACGTCTCGCGTCCTTGATGCGACGCTCGGCGGCCTGCGGGAGCGTCAGCGCCAAATTGGCGCCGAGACCGGCCCGCCCGCCGCGTGCGCCCCCGCCGGCGACGCTGTCGAAACACGCAGCAATTCGCGCCGCGAGCCATCCATCAGAGTCGTTCCGCGAACGCGGTCAAAGCGGCAAGTGATGTGCCGCTCTGTCGCGCATCCAGAATTGCAATGTTCATATCGGCCGGCGATAGACTGACTTGCGTGACAGGTGCGCGCTCCTGCCGCGTCGATTACGCGAGGCTCGCCGACGTGCGGTATCAGTTGCGTCGCTTTCTCGGTCGACGTGAGGACGCCGCGCGCTCGGCCGGCGTCGAGCCGCAGCAATACGCGCTGCTACTGCAGCTCAAAGGGCTGCAAGGACGCCGACCGGCCACGATCGGTACTCTCGCCGAGCGGCTGCAGATCCGGCACCACAGCGCGGTCGAGCTGGTCGATCGCCTCGTGGCGCGACGGATGGTCGACCGACGCCGGAACGGAGACGACGGGCGCGCGGTCGAGGTCACGCTGCGACCGGCGGGAGAGGCAGTGCTCCGGCGTCTTTCTCTCTATTCGACGGCGGAGCTACGGAGCGATGGACCGGCCCTGGTCAGTGTGCTGAGACGGCTCATGCGGCGACAACGCCGGACGGCGAACGGCAGCAAAGCTCAACGCAGAGGAGACCCGCGATGAAAACGGCGTTCACCGCTATCGGCGCGGTGGCATTGCTGGCCCTGGTCAGCACGGGATGTGCCCGGATGATGGCGCAGTCGAAGGACGGCACCACGGCGAACTCGGACGGCACGCCCGGCTCGTCGGGTAGCGGCGGCGGCTCGGGCACGGGCATGACGCGCGCCGGCCGCGCGGGCGGCGGCATGGCGGAGCGGCCGCCGATCAAGGAGTTCCATCCGGCCACCGAGATGGTCGATGTGCATTTCGACTTCGACCGTTACGACATCCGCGCCGAGGATGAGCCGCTGCTCGAGTCCAACGCGGCGTGGCTCCGCACGAACAAGGGCTACCTCGTCCTGATCGAGGGCCACGCCGACGAGCGGGGCACGGTCGAATACAACGTCGCCCTTGGCGAGCGCCGCGCGAAGATGACGCAGAACTACCTGATCTCGCACGGCATCGATTCGCGCCGGATCTCGATCATCAGCTACGGTGAGAACCGCCAGCTCTGCACGGACGCGACGGAACGCTGCTGGGCCAAGAATCGCCGCGCCCACTTCCGCATCAAGCGCATGTAGCGTGATGTCTCGCAGAGCGTTACGCGCGCCCCGGTCGAGCCGGGGCGCGCGCGGTTTCATCGCTCGCTGCGCGCGCGTGGCGCGCGCCATCAGGCGCCGGTGCTACCGAACCCGCCTGACCCGCGTGACGTTTCGGATAACGTGTCGACTTCGACCAGCTCCGCGGCCTCGACGCGCTGGATCACGAGCTGCGCGATCCGCTCGCCGCGTGCGACGCTGACGCGCGCGCTCCGGTCGTGGTTGATGAGCACGACGCGGATCTCGCCGCGGTAGCCGGCGTCGATCAGGCCCGGCGTGTTCACCAGGCTCAGGCCGTGGCGCAGGGCGAGACCGGAGCGCGGCAAGACGAAGCCGGCGCAGCCCCGCGGGATGGCGACGGCGATCCCGGTGCGGACGGCCGCCCGCTCCCCCGGCTCCAGCGTCAGCGTCTCCGCGGCGTAGAGGTCGAGGCCGGCGTCACCGTCCCGCGCGTACGCGGGGAGCGGTAACTGCGGGTCGAGTCGCTGGACGTCGACGCGCACTCAGTGGCTGCTGGAGACCGCGCGCTCGCGATCGGTCTGCACGAGCCAGTTCGCGAGTCGCCGCACGATCTCGCGCGTGAGCTGCGGCCGATTGCGGATGAGCCAGTCGAGCCGCTCGTTCTTGATCACGAGGATCTCCACGTCGGTGTCGGCCACGGCGTCGGCCGAGCGGCGCGCCTCGCGGAACAGCGCGATCTCACCGAAGAGCTCGCCCTCACCGAGCGTGTTCAGCGTCTTCTCGACGCTGTCGAAGGTGCGGCGGATGCGGACGCTGCCGCTGTGGACGAGGTATGCCTCACCGTGCGCGTCGTCGCCTTCCTTGCAGATCACGTCGCCGGCCTTGAACTGCCGGCGCTCGAGATCGCCGACCGTCAGGTTCTTGTAGATCTCGAGCCCGATCGACGGCAGGTACGACTTCGACTCCACCGGCAGCCGTGCGTTCGTCCAGCCGCCGAGGCCACCCTTGAGGATGCGCACGTTGCGATAGCCGCGGGCGCGTAACGCGGTGGCCACCTTCTCGGCCGTCGCCTCGACCGGGCTGGTGTCGTACGCCACGAGAAGCGTGTCGCGCTCGGCCGTGAGATCGATCTGGCCCGCCTCGACGGCTTCGGGCTCGAGGCGGACCGCGCCCGGCAAGCGAAGCGGGCTCGTCTCGTAGTCCGTGCGGGTGCGTACGTCGATGAGCAGCGGGTTGCGGCCGCTCTCGATGGCGCCGACGACCTGGCCCGGCAGGATGCGGTGGCGATTCTTCCACCAGCGCCGCCCGAACATCGCGCCGTACACGCCGACGCTCAGCAAGGTCACCGCGGCGGTGATCCACGCCCACGGGAACGGCCGCGGCGGCGGGTTCTTGAGCTTGGCTTCCGCCTCCGCCAGCGCGCGCTTGACGTCGGGGAGATTCGGCAGGAGCGCGTTGGCCTCGCTCAGGTGCTTGACCGCGGTCGCATAGCTGTCCCCGAACAGCGCATTGAGCCCCGCCTCCCACGCGTCGTTGAACCTGCTGTCGCCCGGCCGCGTGACGGGCGTGCCACGCAAGAACGTCTTCACGTCCTTGGCCGGGATCAAGAAGTTGAAGCCCTGCACGATCGAACCGCCCGATGGCGACAGCGAGACGAACGTCAGCACGCCGACGAGCGAGGCATCGTCGAGCACGGCGGGCCCACCGGAGTTGCCGTGCG
Organism: Candidatus Methylomirabilota bacterium; assembly: GCA_035605575.1. GTDB lineage: Bacteria > Methylomirabilota > Methylomirabilia > Rokubacteriales > CSP1-6 > AR12. The sequence continues at coordinate 27,130 of DASTCJ010000215.1, read as the reverse complement.
CAGCCGCCGCGTCGGTCTGCACGATGTCTTGACCGATGGAATCCTGCTTGAAGCCCGAGACGGCGCCATTGGTGACCGAGGCCTCGAGCGTCGCCGACTGGTTCAGCAGCTCATGGGAGAGCACCACGCCCGGGAAGCCGAGCATGTGCACGGGATCACCGATCTTCGCCTCGCGCTCGCTGAGCCGGATGGCCGGGTACACGCCGTCCTTGACGCGCAGCAGCGCCAGATCGCGTCCCGAATCGGGCAGCGGGCGCCCGTTCATGTCGAGCAGGACGGGCGGGCTGAACTTCACGACCTCGGCCGTTAGAGACAGGCCGCTCGAAAGCAGGACGGAGAGCTTCGGCTGCGGCGTGACCTGGGCGGTGGCGAGCGCGCGGGCGCTGGCCTCGCGGCGAATCGCTTCCTCCAGGTCCGGCCGTTGCCCGCGCGTCAGACCCTGCGCGCGCAGCGCCGGGTCGACGCATGCTTGCTCGATGGCCTTCTTCTTCAGCTCGTGCGTGACCCAGGGCGGCACGCGATGCGCCGGATCGACCACGTGCGCATTCGTGATCAGATAGCCTCGCCCGTCGACGAACCACCCGGTGCCCGTCTCGACGAACGGTATCGGCCGCACGGTGACCGTGCGACTGCCGCAGGTGATCGTGACCTCGGCGCGCACCTCGGCGGTGATGAGGGCGACGGCCGGCTTGGCGAGCAGGATCACTTCTTGGACGGACAACGCGCCCGCGGTGAGCGGGCCGGCGAGCACGGCGAGCACCGTGGCAATGCTGACGGCCACTTTCATTGCATCGACCGTATCACGGAGACGCGCGGCGGTACAATGCGGGCCATGCCATCGACCAGCGCGCGCACCGACGCCAACTTACAGGTGGCGCTGGCGGGAGAGGCGGATGCGAATCGCCGCTACCTGGCGTACGGCATCCAGGCGCTCAACGAGGGGCGGGCCGACATTGCGCAGCTGTTCTTCGAGGCCGCCGGTGCCGAGACCATCCACGCGCTCGCCCACCTGAAGACCATGGGCGTCGTGCGCAGCACGCGCGAGAATCTGCAGACCGCGGCCACCGGCGAGATGCTCGAGATCGACGTCGTGCTACCGCGCATGATCCGCGAGGCGGAGGAAGACGGGCGTCCCGACGCTGCGGCGTCCTTCCGGCTCGCGCTCGAGCGCGAGCGCCACCACCGCGACATGTTCCGCCACGCGCTCGCGTCATTCGATACGTTGTCCGCGCCGCCGCCGATCGCGAGCGCGGCGGCGCCCGTCACCGCGCTGCCGGCGGTCACGCCGGGCGCCCCCGGCACGCCATGGGTCACCGTGACGCCGGTGAGCCCCGTCGCGCGTGCGGCGACGTCGGCCGGGCCGCCGCGCGTCGACGGTCGCAGCCACATGTCGGAGCTCGCCACCGAGCCAGGTCGCATCGAGCGGCTGGCGTCGATCCGCGAGGTCGTGTTTGGCGCGCAGGATGGCCTCGTGTCGACGTTCGCCGTGGTCGCGGGCCTCGCCGCTGCCGGCGTCGGCAACCTGGTGGTCCTGCTCGGGGGCGCTGTCTCCGCGGTGGCCGGCGTGCTGTCGATGTCGATCGGCACCTTTCTCGCGTCGCGGGCGCAGCGGCAGCTCTACGAGACGGAGCTCGCGCGCGAGCGGCGCGAGATCGGCGAGCATCCCGGGGAGGAAATCGCCGAGCTGATCGCGGCCCTCCACGGCCGGGGCATGGCGCGCCCGGATGCCGCGGAGGTCGCCCGCCGCATCGGCCGCCATCCCGAGATTCTGCTGAGCGCGCTGGCGATCTTCGAGCTCGGGCTGGCGCCACAACGACTCGGTGCTCCGGTGCGCGATGCGCTGGTGATGGCCGTCGCCTTCGGCACGGCCGCGAGTGTTCCGCTCGTGCCGTTCCTCTTCGGCCCGGCGCTGCCCGCGCTGGCGCTTTCGGCGGCGCTCACGCTCGCGGCGTTGTTCCTGGTCGGTGTGCTGAAGGCCCGCGTGGCCGGGGTGTCGCCGCTGCGCTCGGGGCTCGAGGTCGCCGTGCTCGCCGCCGCGTCCGGTCTACTCAGCTTCGGCCTCGGCCGGCTGGCGTCGGTTCTGCTCGGCGTCGACATCGGCGGCGGTTAGCCGCCGGCCGTTCAGCGCTCCGGCCAGCCGGCCGCCTGATAGACACGCCGCTGCGCGTCCGTCAGCACGCCGCGCGTCTCGATCTCTCCATCAGCCGAGCTTCGAGAGATAAGCGCTGAGCGCGGGACCCTCGCGCCCGCGTAGCGTGACCGCCACGCGAAGCTGCTCTAGGTACTGCGCGAGCACTTTCCCGCCGAACTGCGGCTTCTTGGCGGTGAAGAACGCGTGGACGTCGGCCTCGAGCTCGCGCGTGGCGAGGCCGGTGACGCCCTCGGCCAGACGACGCATCGCGTGCTTGGGGTACAGCCCGTCCATGGTGTCCCACTGCCGCTTGACGAAGTCCCAGGTGAGCTCGCGCGCGTACACGCTCATCAGCATGGAGCGCACGACGAACGGCGCATCCTGCGTCCGGATCTCACCGTTGATCGTGCGATCGAGCGTCTGGCGGAGCAGCGCGGCATCCCGGAAGCCGGCGAGGGCGTAGAGATAGCGCTGCTCGTCCTGCGGCGTCTTGGCCGAGCGGAACGCCGCGACGAACTCGTCGTAGCGCCGGGCGTCGCCCGCGTGCCCGAGCACGGCGATGACGGCGGGCAACAGGTTCGGATCGATGGAGCCCGGCTGTTTCAGCGAGCCGGCGTACACCTCCGCGGCGCGTGCCTGCACGGCGGCGTCGTTGCCGAGCACGCCGAGGGCCCGCGCGAGGTCGCCCCGCAGCTGACGCGTCAGCTCGTCCTCGCCACCGCGCGGCGTCCAGCCGAGCGCCGCGAACGCCGGCGCCACACGGTCGCGCACGAGCGCCTCGAGCCGCGGGCGCTCGGCCGGCGCCACCAGCCGGTTGATCGCATAGAACGAGGCGGTCAGCACGGACCACACGTTGCGGTCACGCTCCTCGCGGAACCGCGCGGTCAGGTCGAGATACGCCGTGAGCGGCATCAGGCCGGCCACCGCCATCGCCCACGCGTCGTTGACGAGATTGAAGCGCTCGATCGGCGCCAGCAGATCCAGGCGCTCCAGCAGAGCCTCGAGCAGGTCCGGAGCATACTGCACGCGATAGAAGCCATGACCGCCGGCGTTCGCGACGACGACGTCGCCCGGCTCGCCGAGCCGCCGTCGCGTCTGCCGCTCGCTCAAGAGCACGCGCTCCTCGATGGTGCTTCGGCCGTGCACGCGCAGCTGCACGGGCACCTGCCAGGGCTGATCGGGCTCGATGGCCGCCGGTGGCAGCGGCTCGCGCAGATAGTTGAACCGCTGCTGTGAGAGGACGAGCTCACCCGCCTCGCGGCTGACGGTCACGACAGGATGGCCCGGGCGAAAGATCCAGCCGTCCATGACGGCGGGGATCGGCTGCTGCGAGGCGCGTCCGAGCGCGGCCCACAGGTCCCCCGTGTCGGCGTTGGCGAGCTTGTGCGTCTGGAGATAATCGCGCACGCCGGCCCGGAAGACGTCGGCGCCGAGGAACTGCTCGAGCATCCGGAGCACGGAGGCGCCCTTCTCGTACGTCAGGACGTCGAACATCGCGTCGGCATCCCGCGGCGACGTGACGGGAAACTCGATCGGACGCGTGCTGTGCAGGCCGTCGAGGGACAGCGCGGCCGCGCGCGAGACGCCGAAGGTGGCCCACCGCTGCCACTCGGGCTTCCAGGCGTCGACGGCCAGCATCTCCATGAACGTCGCGAAGGCCTCGTTGAGCCAGATGCCGTTCCACCAGGACATCGTGACGAGGTCGCCGAACCACATGTGCGCGTTCTCGTGGGCGACGACGTCGGCGACCCGCTCGAGCTCGGCGTGCGAGGCGGCCGTCTCGTCCACCAGCAGGGCCGTCTCGCGGAACGTGATGGCGCCGAGGTTCTCCATGGCGCCCGCCGCAAAGTCGGGGATGGCGAGGAGGTCGAGCTTGTCGCCCGGGTACGGCAGCCCGTAGTACTGCTCGAAGAACGCCAGCGAGGCGGCGCCGATGTCCTGACCGAACCGCGCCAGGTGCTTCTTGCCCGGAACGCACCACACGCTGAGCGGCACGCGCCCGATGTAGCTGGGCTCGGTGCGTTCGAGCTCGCCCACGACGAAGGCGACGAGGTACGTCGACATCTTGATCGTGTCGGCAAAGCGGACGACCTTGCGCCCGTTCTCCCGCGTCTCGCCGATGATCGCAGTGTTGGAGACGGCGGTGAGCGCCGGATCGATGGCGAGCGTCACCGCGAACACGGCCTTGAACGAGGGCTCGTCCCAGCACGGAAACGCCCGCCGCGCGTCCGTCGCCTCGAACTGTGTGGCCGCCATCGTGCGCGAGACGCCGTTCGTCTCCTTGTACACGGAGCGATAGAAGCCGCGCAGCTTGTCGTTCAGCGTGCCGCGGAAGGCGAGGCGGAGGCGCCAGCGCCCCGGCGCCGCCGGCGAGCCGAGCGTCAGCCGGCAGCGCTCCGTGGCGTCGTCCATCGCCGGCGTGGCGCGAATCGTGTCCCCCCGATCGTTCTCGAGGCTCGCCGACTCGATCGTCAGCTCGACGGCATTCAGCGTGACGTCGGAGACCTGCTCGACGACATCGAGCGCGACGGTTTCCGTCCCGCGAAAGGTCAGCGTGGTCAGATCCGGCTCGAGCCGGATGTCGTAGCGCGAGGGCACAGCCGTACGGGGCAGGCGATAGGGATTCACCTGAAACCTCCGGGGTGGATGACCGCTGCGCGCTACTGTACCCCGGGCTGCCTACGCCGCCAACCGGCCCTCCTCCACCGCGCGCTTGAAGTTGGTGAGGTCCTGCTCGACCTTCGTGCCCGCGTCTTCGGCGAACAGCGACGCGACCGCGTGGCCGATCTGTCCGCCGGGGGGGTCGTACTGCAGGGACACCTGCATCCGGGTCGCGCTATTGCCGATCGGCTCGAAGGTCACCGAGCCGGCATGCTCGACCCAGTCGGCGCCGACCGTGCGCCACGCGATGAGCTCGTTCAGCTTGTCGTTGATGAGCTCGGCCTCCCACGACATGCTCACGGGCGCCGCCAGCGTCCAGCGCGAGCGGGTCGGACTCAGCACCTCGACTTTCTCGATGTGCGACAGGATGCGTGGCAGGTTCTGGAAATTGCGCCAGACGCCGTAGAGCCGATCGGGAGTCGCGTTGACGGTGATCTCGCGATCGATCTTCACCCCGAGGTTGCCGACGTTGCGCCGCGCGCCGCCGGAGTCGATACCCAGCCTGTCGTACATGCCGCAATAGCCCGTGATCCCGCGATAGCCGAGCAGGGCTCCGACGCCGGCCACCAGCAGTCCGCCGAGTGAGCCGCGCCGGAGGCCGTAGAGCGTGAGGGCGCCGCCCGCGATCGCGGAGATCATCCGCTCGGTCTCGCCGACGTTCACCGTGCGACCACGCCGTCGGGCAAGCACGCTGTGCGGTTTTCCCATGTACATGCGCTGCGGTCCTGTCGGCATGGCGGCCCTCCACGGGTTGAAGAAATTGCACGGCGGCGACCGGCCGCCGCCGATTGTCGAACCGTGCACGAGCGGTGCCGTCAGCTTGCGCCGGCAACGAAGCCGGCGAAAAGGTCCCAGCCGGATGAATGGCCCAGGCGAGTGAGACGAGCCGCCGCCTCCACGGCGCGTGCGGCGTCGTTGGCGACGAGGAAAGAGACCAGCTCGTGAAGCGGCGACCAGCCGTGACCATCGAGCAAGTCGCCGAGCAGGGTCGCGCTGATCGGCGTCGTCGCCGCGCGCGTGGCCGCGCGGACACTGGCGGCGGCGCGACTCCAGGCGGCGGCTTCCGCGGCGCCAAGTCGCGCGAGCGTCGCGCGAGCGAAGAAAGCGCCGCCGACGAAGTCGTCGCCGGAGGGCGTCAGGCCGAGGCCGAGGCCCAGGAGCGAGAGCGCCGCTTCGGCGGCCCCGGGGGCATCGTCGGCGGCGCACGCGGCCGCAAGCGCGTCGGCGGCCTTGGTCGCGACGCTCAGCGGAAAGGGCAGCGGCTGGCGCATGAGCCAGGCCCCAAAGCCCTCGGGCTCACCGCCGGCCGCTGCTGTTGCCCCGAGCCGCCGAGCACCGAGACGGAGCGCGCTCGCCGCAACAGCACCGCCGGTCGGCGTTTCGGGCCGCCACGGAATCGGGCGCGGGGCCGGCACGGTCAGCCTGTCGTCACGCGCGCGCGCGCTCGCATCGGGCAGCGCCGAGAGCAAGATCGCGCGGGGATGCATGAGGTCGCTCGGCCCCCCGAGCCACAGGACCTCTCGGCCGGCGGCTATATATATGGATGCGCTGAGCGGGACGACAACGCGAACCTCCGCCGCCGTATCGCCGATGATCTCCGCCGCCCGCCAGCCGATCGCGACCACGTGGCCAACGTCCATCGCGCGATTGTAGCGGCTGCTAAGGTGATGGGCATGCGACCGCGCGCCTGGCTGGCGTGGGCCCTCATCGTCGCGGGTTGCGCCATCCCCGCATCGACGGAGCAGGAATCGGTCGAATCGTTCGTCGCGCGGCACTGGCGCGCGCCGCTTGCGCCGCAAGGGCCGCCTCCTCGACGCTTCTCGGCGCTCGAGGCGTCGCTCGCGCCGGAATCATGCGGGACCTGTCATCCGGCGCAGCTCGCCGACTGGCGCACGAGCATTCACGCACGCGCGATGGGACCCGGGGTGGCCGGACAGCTGGCCGAGCTGCTCGCGAGCGCGCCGCGTGACGCGCTCGCCTGCCAGCACTGCCATGCGCCGCTCGCCGAGCAGGCGCCGCTCCGCGCCGCCACGCTCGCCGACAATCCGGATTTCGACGCCGCGCTGCGCCGTCATGGGATCCCGTGCGCGGCGTGCCACGTGCGCGGCCACGCGCGGTTCGGTCCGCCGAGGCGCGATGGCTCGCTCGCGAGCGCCGCCCCCCGCGAGACCTTACCGCACGGCGGTGTGACGCGCACGCCCGCGTATCTGGCATCGGAGTTCTGTCGCGACTGCCACCAGTTCGCGCCGAACGGCCACGCGGTGGGAGGCAAGTTACTGCAGGACACGTACAACGAATGGAAGGCGAGCCGCTTCGCGGCGGCGGGCGTGCAATGCCAGGACTGCCACATGCCGGACCGTCGCCATCTGTGGCGCGGCATCCACGACGCCGACATGGTGCGCAGCGGCCTCACCATCTCGGTCAACGTGGGACCGGCGCCGCCTGGCCAGATCGCCGCGCGGCTGGTCGTCGACAGCACGCGCGTCGGCCACCGGTTTCCGACGTACGTCACCCCGATCGTGGTGCTGCGCGCCGAGCTCGTCGATGATGCGGGCCGTGGCATCGCCGGTACGCGCGAGGAGCGACGCATCGGCCGCGAGGTGACGCTCGACCTCGAGCGGGAGCTCACCGACACGCGGCTTGCCCCTGGCGAGCGTGCCGAGCTGCCGTACGCGCGGGCGCTCGAGAACGGCGCGGTCGCGGCGCGGTTCAGCGTCGTGGTCTATCCCGACGCGTTCTACACCGCGTTCTACGAGGCGCTGCTGCGGCAGGGGGCCGGGCGCGGCGAGGCGCAGATCCGAACGGCGCTGGCGGAGACGCGCCGATCGGCGTTCACGGTCTTCGAAACGATCAGTCGTCCGCGATCAGCGCGATGAGCCCGTCGTCGCCGAGCTGGAGCGCGGCGACCTGGAGCCCGGCCTCGCGCGCTTCGTCTTCGATCTCGCCGGGCGCGAAGTGGTGCTCGAAGTGCAGGCCACCGGGCTCGAAGCTCACCACGTCGTTCTTCTCCGGCCTCCAGCCCGCGCCGCTGACCCGTGCGACGAGGGCGGCCAGCGTGATCGGCAACCGCTTCGGGATCGGCTCGCCAACAATGTAGCTGAGGATGATCCGACCGCCGGGAGCGAGATGCGCACGCGCAGAGCGCAGCGCGGCCACCCGTGTCGGTCGATGCGCGATATAGCTGTAGCAGTACCAGGAAAAGATGAAGAGGTCGAAGTGGCCGTCGAGGGCCACGGTCTCGATGCCGCCGATGCGGACGTGCGCCTGCACGCCGGCCTTCCTCATGATCTCGCGCGAGAGCTCGGCGGCGGCCGCCGCCGGCTCCAGCCCCTCCACGTTGTAGCCATCGCGCCGTAGCGCGATGACCTCCCGACCGCTCCCCGAGCCGACGATGAGAATGCGGTCGTCGGGCTTGAGGAACTTCCGCACGAACGGCTCCTCCCACCCGAAGAGGCCTTGCAGCGCGTAGCGCTCGTCCAGCCCCCAGCGGGCCCAGCGGCCTGCGATCGCGCGTCCGAGCTGGTCGCGATTCAGGAGCCCGACCGAGGCGTACGCGAGCACGCGCGTGGTGGCGGTCAACGTATGACCGGCGAAGCGCGACGCCTGGAAGATCGCCCAGCGCCAGGCCACGCTCAGCGTCCGAGCGCGGCGCCGTCCGCGCGCGGGTCGGACCCGCCGTACAGGCCGTCGGCGTCGATGGCAATTGCGTGCGCATGTCCCATGAGATCGCTCCATGGCTCGACGACGTGCACCGCATGGCCGCGGGCGGTCAGGCCCGCGGCGACGTCATTGCCGAACCGCGACTCGAGGCGCAGCGCCTTCGAGGGCTCCCCCCACGTGCGACCGTAGAGCCAGCGCGGCGCTTCGACGGCCGCCTGCGGTCCAAGTCCGCGATCCAGCATTCGCGTGAGCAGCGCCGCCTGGGTCTGCGGCTGACCTTCGCCGCCCATCGTTCCGTAGACGAAGCGCGGCCGCCCGCCGACCAGATACATGGACGGAATGAGCGTGGTCGCCGTCCGCTTGCGCGGGGCAAGGCAGTTGGGGTGCGCCGCGTCCAGGGAGAAGAAGGCGCCCCGATTCTGAAGAATCACGCCGGTGTCGCCGGCCACGACCCCGGCGCCGAACTCGTGGTAGAGGCTTTGAATCACGCACACGGCCGTACCGCGCGCGTCGGCGGCGACGACGGCGATCGTGTCGCCGTCGGCGGCGGCGCCCGCGGACGCGCGCGCCGCCCGCCGCGACATCAGACGGCGCCGCGTTGCGAGGCGCTCGGGATCGAGGCAGCGTTCGACGGGAACGTCGCCGAACGTCGGATCGGCGAGGTAGCGATCGCGATCCTCGAACGCGAGCTTGGTGGCTTCGACGGTGAAGTGGATCAGGTCGACGTCGTCGAGCGAGGCGACATCGAAGTCTTCCAGGAGCGCGAGGATGGCGAGCGCCGCGAATCCCTGTGTCGGCGGCGGCAAGCTGGCCGCCTCGCCGCGGCGGTAGGGGATCCGCAGCGGCTCGACCCAGTCCGCGTGATGCTCGGCGAAGTCCGGCAGGCTCAATGGGCTCCCTGCCGCCGTCGCGCCGCTGAGCAGGCGGCGCGCGAGCGCTCCGCGGTAGAACGTCTCCGCGCCGTCGTCGGCGATCGCGCGGAGCGTGGCGGCGAGATCCGGCTGCTGGAGCCGGCCGCTCGCGAGCGCGTCGCCGTGATAACACGGCCACAGCGTGCGGCGGCACTCCTCGGGCGCACGGCCGTCGAACAGCGCCGCCGTCGCCGCCGTCACCCGCCGCTGGCCTTCCGACACGGCAACGCCGTCGGCGGCGTGGGCGATCGCGCGCTCGAGCAGCGCGGGCCACGTGACCGGCGAGTCGAGCGTGTCGCGGCTGTAGCGGTGCGCTTCCCACCAGCCCGCCACGGCGCCGGGGACGGTCAGCGCGGCGGCGCCGCCACGCGCGGGAATCGCGTCGCCGAAGCGCCGGCGATAGGTCGCGAGATCGGCCGCGGCCGCCGAGCGGCCCGCCGCGTTCAAGCCGAGCAGCCGCGCGTGCGGTCCGTCGTAGACGAGCCACACGTTGTCGCCGCCCACGCCGTTCATGTGCGGATAGACGACGGCGAGTGTCGCGGCGGCGGCAATGGCGGCGTCGAGGGCGTTGCCACCAAGATCGAACGCGGCGGCGCCCGCTTCGGACGCCAGCGCGTGCGGAGATGCGATCAGGCCGGCGTGGCCTACCGCCTCCTTCCATCGCGTGGGCCCGGTCACGGGCGCTATGATACCGAACGGTCTTTGCCCGGCCGTCCATTTCTGCTAGGGTGCCCGCATGACTGCGCCCGTCCCGCTCTCGTTCCGCGTGGAGATCTCGGAGCAGACGCTGTCCCAGGAACTGAACGGCGAGACCGTGCTGCTGGAGCTGTCGCGCGGCGTCTACTTCGGGCTCGACGAAGTCGGCACGCGGATCTGGCAGCTCCTCGCCCGCGGGGACTCACTGGACGAGATCGTCGCCGCGCTGGTGGACGAGTACGAGGTGAGCGCCGATGCGGCAGCCGCCGACCTGCGCGCGCTCGTGGGCGAGCTCGAAGAGCGTCGGCTGGTTGAAGTTCGCCGCTGAAAAGGGCGTCTATCTGCTCCGTCTCGCGCCGCGTGAGCGCCGCCTGCTGCTCACGAGCGCGAGCCGGGGACGGCGCGTGTGAGCGGCATCGTCGCCGTGGTGAATCGGGACGGCGCGCCCGTGGACGTGCGCCTGCTGAGGCGGCTGACCGACGCTCTCAAGCACGCCGGGCCGGACGCGCAGGACGTCTGGGTCGACGGCGCGGTCGGTCTCGGTCACGCATGGCTCGGTACTGGTCGCGATGCGAGCGCGGGGTCGCAGCCGCTCACGCTCGACGGACAGACGTGGATCACCGCCGATGCGCGCGTCGATGCGCGCGAGGACCTCGTGCGAGCGCTCTCGGCGCACGGCCGTGAGCCAGCGCCCGAGGCGCCGGACGCCGCGCTCATCCTCCACGCGTACGGCGCATGGGGCGAGGCGTGTGTCGGGAAATTGCTCGGCGATTACGCGTTTGCCATCTGGGACGGCGCACGTCGGCGGCTGCTCTGCGCCCGCGACCACTTCGGCGTGAAGCCGCTCTACTACGCCGAGACGCCATCGTCCGTCATCGTGAGCACGTCGCTCGACTGCGTGCGCCGGCATCCGGGCGTGTCGGCGGCGCTGGACGACGCGGTCATCGTCAGCTTCCTGCGCGACGGCGCCACCGATGACCCGGCCGCGACGGCCTTTCGCCATGTCCGCCGCGTGCCGGCCGCGCACTGCCTCGTGGTGGGCGAGCGCATCGCGGTGAAGCGCTACTGGCGCCTGCCCGTCGACGGCGAGGTGCGATACCGCCGCGGAGTGGACTACGTCGAGCGGTTCACGGAGCTGCTCGAGCACGCCATTGCCGACCGGCTGGGGACACGCGAAGTCGGCGTGCTCATGAGCGGCGGCCTCGACTCCACGACGGTGGCCGCGACGGCGAAACGCTGCCTGTCGCGAGAGCCGTCGCCGTTCACGCTCCGGGCCTACACGACGGTCTGCGAGCGGATCATCCCGGATCCCGAGTCGCGTTATGCGACGCTCGCCGCCCGCGCACTCGGGATCCCGCTCCACGTGCGCGTCGCCGACGATTACCAGCCGTTCGAGCGCTGGGACAAGCCCGAGCTGCGCCGTCCGGAGCCCGAGGGCGATCCACTGCTGGCGATCCACGTCGACCAGCTCAACGACGCCGCGACGAACGGCCGCGTGCTGCTCACGGGCCACGGCGCCGATCCGGCCATGCGCCTGCCCGCGAGCTACGCCGTGGACCGGCTGAAGCGTGGCGAGCTGGCGCGCCTGGCCAGCGAGGTCGGCGCCTACATCGCGTACCGTCACCGGTTTCCGAGGCTCCGGCTCGGCCGACATCTGCGCCGCTGGCTGTCGCGCGAGGCGGCGCCCCCGGTGTCGCCGCCGGCCTGGCTGCGGGCCACGGACGGCGCTTCGCGCGATGCGCGAGCGTCGATGCCGGCGCATCCGACGCGTCGGCATGCGTACGAGCTGCTGACATCGCCCGACTGGCCGCAGCTCTTCGAGACCTACGACGCGAACGTGACCGGTGTCCCGGTCCACGTGCGCCATCCGTGGTTCGACCGGCGGGTGGTCGAGTACCTGCTGGCGATTCCGCCGATGCCGTGGTGCTTCGACAAGACCATCGTGCGCGTTGCCATGCGCGGTGTGCTGCCCGACGCGATCCGGCTGCGCCCCAAGACGGTGGCCGCCGGTGACGCGCTCGTCGCACTGCTGGCCGCGCCCGGTGCGCGATGGATCGACGCGTTCACTCCGACGCCCGCCCTCGAGGAGTACGTGCGACGCGCCCGGGTGCCGCGCGTGTGCGGTGAGCAGGATGCGACGGCCGTCTGGACGCATCTCCGCCCGCTGTGTCTGGACTACTGGCTGCGCGCGCACGGTGATGGATGAGCGCAACGACCGGAGGACGAACAATGCCGGACGACACGGAGAAGCCGACGCCGACGACGAAGAAGCCCTATCGCAAGCCGACCCTCACAACGTACGGTGACGTTCGCGCGCTGACGCAGACGAGCGCGGCTAGCGGACAGACCAACGACATGACGACCGGAATGTTCAAGAGCCGGTGAGCACGCCGGCGCCGCGCGCGGCGCTGCACCGGTACGGCGCGTTCGGCCTCCGGATCGCGGCCACCGCGCGTATCCCCGGGCTGGCCGTGTGTGGCGAGCGCGGTGCCCCGCACGTCGTCATCTCGCTCGCGGGGGGCCGAGCGCGAGGCCGCGACGACGCCGGCGAGCTCGTGTATCGCAGTGCCGATCGAGACGATGGCGGCCGTCCGATCGTCGTCGTCCACCGGCTGCGCGAGCCGGATCGATTCCGCTTCGCCTACGCCGATGGCGTGCGCTTCCTGCTGGACCCGACCGGCAGCGATGTGCGGGTGAGCTGGCCGGCCTCGTCGACCCTCGACGACGCGGTCACGTACCTGCTCGGCCCGGTCTGTGCGTTCCTGTTACGCCTGCGTGGGCTGACATGCCTGCACGCGAGCGCCGTCGCCGTCGGCGACGGCGCGGTCGCCTTCGTCGGCCCGCCGGGTGCCGGGAAGTCGACGCTCGCCGCGACGTTCGCGCGCCGCGGGCATCGCGTGATGTCGGACGACGTGGTGGCCATAGCCGACACCGACGCGCCGTCCGTCGAGCCGGGGCCCGTGCGGCTCAGATTGTGGCCGGAGTCGGTTCGTGCGCTGTATGGAACGCCGGACGCGCTGCCCGCCCTCACGCCCTCCTGGGACAAGCGCTACCTCGACGTGTCGGCCCCCGGGTGCCGGTATCAGCACCGACGGCTGCCGCTGACCGCTGTCTACGTGCTCGGCGAGCGGACCGCGCAGGCGACGGTGCCGCGCATCGAGCGCCTGTCCCCTGCGGCCGCCCTGCTCGCGCTCGTGGCGAACACGCAGGCGGGCCATCTGGCGGACGCCGCCATGCGCGCGCGCGAGTTTCGCGTCCTCGCGCGCATCGTCGAGAGCGTGCCAGTGAGCCGCGTCATCGCGCACGACCAGCTGAGCCGGCTCGCGGTGCTCTATGAAACTCTCGTCGCCGACGCAGAGGCGAGCGCCGTCCGTGTATAGCCTCGCCGCGTACGGCGAGATGATCCGCGACCGCGACCGGATGGAGGCCTACGCCGGGGCCCTTCGCCGCGCCGTGCGTCCGGGCGCCGTGGTGCTCGACATCGGCACGGGCACCGGCATCATGGCCTGTCTCGCCTGCGCCTACGGCGCCGGCCGCGTGTACGCGCTGGAGCCGGCCGAGGTGATCGAGGCCGCCCGCGCCGTGGCGCGTGCGAACGGGTTCGCGGACCGCATCGAGTTCATCCAGAAGCCATCGACGGCCGTGACGCTGCCGGGACCGGCCGACGTCATCGTCTCGGACCTTCGCGGCGTCCTGCCGCTCTTCCAGCAGCACGTGCCCTCGATCGTCGACGCGCGACGGCGGCTGCTCGCCGTCGACGGCGCGCTCATTCCGCGCCGCGACGTCATCCATGCCGCGATCGCGACCGCTCCGGACCTGCACGCCGGATACCTCGTGCCCTGGGAGTGCAACGAGTACGGGCTCGACATGAAGGCGGTGAGCCGTCTCGAGACGAACGCGTGGCGACAGTGCCGGGCGCGCGCCGAACACCTCGGCTCCGCGCCAAAGCCCCTCGCGACGCTCGATTACAAAAAAGTCGAGCACGCCGACTTCGCCGCTTCGGTGACGTTCGACGTGGATCGCACGATGTCCGCCCACGGGCTCCTCGTCTGGTTCGACACCGAGCTCGACGAGGAGGGTGGATTCAGCAATGCACCGGGCGCTCCGCCGCTGATCTATGGGCAGGCCTTCTTTCCGTGGCCACGCCAGGTCGCTCTCGACGTCGGCGATACGGTCTCGGTGGACGTGCAGGCGACGCTCATCGGTGATGACTACGTGTGGACGTGGATGACCAGACTCGGTGACGCGCGCGGCGGCACGCGGGCGAAGTTCCGCCAGTCGACGTTCCTCGCGGTGCCGCGGTCCCCGGCGATACTGCGCCGGCGATCGGCGGCGCACGTCGCATCGCTGAACGAGGAAGGGCGGGTGGACCGGCTCGTGCTCGATCTCTTCGCGCACGAGATGGCGCTCGACCGCATCGCGGCCGAGGTGTTCGCGAAGTTCCCCGGCCGCTTCCGGACGCTCGAGGCGGCGCTGGCCCATGTCGCCGACCTCTCGGTGCGCTACAGCGACGGACCGCGGTGAGCGCACTCGACGGCGAGGACCGCCTGCTGCTCGCCGTCGCTCACCCGGTGCTTTCGCCGCTGCGCGAGGCGCAGCTGAGGCGCGGCCTCGACGGCGCCGTCGACTGGCCGGCGTTGATCGCGCGCGCTGAGCGGCATGACGTCGCGCCTGTTGTCTGCGCGCATCTGTGCGGCCTCGCCTCGGCCGCCGTGCCTGCCGAGGCTCGCACGGCGCTCGGCGCCGCCGCCCGCCGATGCGTCGCCACGAACCTCGCCCTGCGGCACGAGCTCGGCCGCGTGCTCGACGCCCTCGCGGCGGCGGAGATCGACGCCATGCCGTTGAAGGGGCCGGTGCTCGCGGACGAGATTTATCCCGCGCCGCTGTTACGGCCGAGCGTCGACCTCGACGTGCTGGTGCGAGCGGAGGACCGCCGCGCGGCCGGCCGCGTGCTGAGCGGCCTCGGCTACGCGCGGCGTCCGGACGTCGAGCAGGGCGCGGACTATCACACGATCTTCGCGCGCGGTGGCGTGGATCTCGAGCTGCATCACGACGTCGGCGAGCTGCACGTCTCGCGCCTCGACGTCGCGACGGTCTGGCGCGCCGCCACGCCGAGCGAGTGGGATGGGCATCCCATCCGGCGCATGACGGCAGAAGACGCGCTCGTCTACGCGGCCTTCCACGCGGTGAAGGATGGTCTGGCGTCGCTGAAGGCGCTCGTCGACATCACGCTGCTCGTCGAGCGCCACGTGACGACGCTCGCCTGGTCCGCGCTGACCGTGCAGCTGCGCGCGGCGCACCTCGCACCAGTCGTCTATCTCGCGCTCCGCGAGGCGCGGGCGCTCCTCGGCGCGCCGGTTCCCGAGGCGTTTCTCGATACGCTGCGTCCACGCTTCGCGGCCTGGCGACTGGCGGAGCGGCTGTTCGCCTGGCGTGGTGGCGTGCTGCACGTGCCGGACGAGCTGCTCGTCGGCCCGTTCATGGCGACGCTGATGCTCCTCTGGGAGGACACGGCGCGGGCGCGGCTACGACACCTGACCCGCAATGCAGCCCCCTCCGCGCGTCTGCGCGGGCGCTGGGTGCATTCGCCGCTGACGGTGTCGCCGGTGCTGGGCTACCCGCTCTGGGTCGGGCACGTCGTGCGGTCGCTCATCCGGCAGCTGGCGACGCGACGCCCGCCGTCCGTCGCGCGCTCCTGAGCTCCGGGACGCCGAAGCGGATCGGCCATGTGTCCGGCGGCAGCAGCGCGGCAGTTCCGGCCGGAATGAAGTGGAAAAAGAGGAGCTCGGCGAATGTCCGACCGGGGCTCCGGGGGATCGGATCGCGATAGTGCCACTCGCCATCGAGCGCTGCGTCGGCGGCAGGCTCGGGCCAGGCGCAGACCTGGCTCACATGAATCGGCCACGGCGCGCTCTGATCGATACACAGATCGAGCGTCCACTTCGCCTGCGGGGAGTCGAGGTGGGGAGGGCACACGCCGCGCGCGCCGTACAGGCTCAGGAAGCTGTAGGCGCTTTCCACAGGCTCGCCGACCGTCTCGCTCATCAGCGGAACGAGCTGTTCCTGCAGCGCGGCGAAGAGCGGATGATCATGCACGACGAAACGTCCGAACGCGCGCCCCTCGTGGAGCTCCAGGTCGGTCGGCCGCAGCGACTTCACCGCGCGCCGGATCTCGGCCATTGTGTCGTCGCCGAACACGTGCGCCAGCCGCTGCTCGCGGAACGAGCGCGCCGTGCGGAACACCTCGAACGCGGCGACGAACGCCTCGAGACGCTCGGGGCGAGCCGCGGCGATGGTGGCCTTCGCACGGGCGTACTCCCCGAGCCACACGGAGTCGTACCAGGGATAGACGCCGCTCCGCTCGGGGCGCTCGCTCACGAGCCGCATTGTGGCACGGAAGGCGGCGCGGAAGCGGCGACCCCGGCGTGCTAGCATCGCGACGATGCTCACCACGACGATCGCCGGCAGTCTGCCGAAGCCCGCCTGGCTCGCCGAGCCGGAGCGGCTATGGGCGCCGTGGCGCGTGCCGCCGGAGCAGCTCGCGGACGCGCAGCGCGACGCCGTGCTCGTGGCGCTGAAGGACCAAGAGTCGGCGGGAATCGATGTCGTCACCGACGGCGAGCAGTCGCGCCAGCACTTCGTTCACGGCTTCGTCGAGCGTCTGACCGGCATCGATTTCGCCAGGCGGGTCACGATCGGGATCCGCGCCGATCGCTACAAGGCCGAGGTGCCGACGGTCACGGCCGCGATCACGCGGCCGGCGCCCGTGCACGTGGATGAGGTCCGCTGGGCGCGCGCGCACACCGACCGGCGGCTCAAGTTCACGATCCCGGGCCCGATGACCATCGTCGACACCCTGGCCGACGAGCACTATCGCGATCGCGCCCGGCTGGCCATGGACTTCGCGCGCGTGATCAACGAGGAGGCGCGAGACCTGGTGGCCGCCGGGCTCGACGTGCTGCAGCTCGACGAGCCCGCCTTCAACGTCTACATGGACGACGTGGCCGCGTGGGGCATCGAGGCGCTGCATCGGGCGGTCGACGGCCTGCGCTGCACCACGGCGGTCCACATCTGCTACGGCTACGGCATCAAGGCCAACGTCGATTGGAAGAAAACGCTCGGCAGCGAATGGCGTCAGTACGAGCAGACGTTCCCGCTGCTGGCGAAGAGCCGCATCGACCAGGTGTCGCTCGAGTGCGCCAACTCGCGCGTGCCGCTCGAGCTGCTCGAGCTCTTGCGTGGCAAGGATGTCATGGCCGGCGTGATCGACGTCGCCTCGCTCACAATCGAGACACCCGAGGAGGTGGCCGACACGATCCGCCGCGTGCTGCGTCACGTCGAGCCCGCACGGCTGTTCCCATGCACGAATTGCGGGATGGTGCCGCTCCCCCGCGAGGTGGCGCGCGGCAAGCTCCGTGCGCTCGGCGCCGGCGCGCGGCTCGTGCGCCGGGAGGTCGGCTAGCGCCGTTCTATGAGCTCCGACGAGTTGCTGCCGCTCGGCGCGCCGTTCCGTCCGGGTCTCGATCCGCTTCCGGCGCGGCATCACGTGTGGGCGGTGGCGAAGGACGGCTTCGGAAGACCCGCGCACGGCGAGCCGCGCGACGCGCTGCAAGTCACGACGCAGCCGGTGCCGGCCATTGGCCCGAACGAGGCGCTCGGCTATGTGCTCTACGCCGGCCTCACGTACAACACGGTGTTCGCCGCACGCGGCGTGCCGATCTCGGTCTTCGACCTGCACGATCGCGATCTCCACGTGCCGGGCAGCGGCGCCGTCGTGATCGTCGCCGCCGTGGGGGCCGAGGCCGCGCGCGAGGCCCGGCTCAAAGTCGGCGAGCTGCGCGTGGTCTATCCCGGCGTGTCGAATCTCCTGTCGCCGCGTGCGGGCGAGGATCCGATGCACGCGGACTTCAAGATCCAGGGCTACGAGACACCGGACGGGTCGTTTGCGCAGTTCGTGCGCTGCCAGGCCCCGCAGCTCCTGGCGCACTCCGAGCGACTCACGCTCGCCGAAGGCTCGTCGTACATGCTCGACCTCGAGACCGTCTACAAGGCCCTCTACGACGTCGCCCGCGTCGCCCCCGGCGAGCGTGTGCTCGTCGAAGGCGCTGCCGGCGGCACCGGGCAGTACGCCGTCGCGTGCGCGGCGCTGCGCGGCGCGCGCGTCACCGGTCTCGTGTCGACCGACGACAAGGGCAAGCTCGTGCTCCGCCGCGGCGGTGCCGCGTACGTCAATCGGAAGGACGCCGCGTTCGGCGGCGCATTCACCCCGGTGCCGGCGGAGCCTGCGGCGCGTCGGACGTGGCGCGAGGCGGGGCGGGCCTTCCGGGAGACGATGGCGGCCTGCAACGACGGCGCGAGCATCGACGTCGTCGTCTCCTCGGTCGGGCGCGATCTGTTCGCTCGGATGGTCGACCTCCTCGGACCCGGTGGCCGCCTCGTGTTCTACGGCGCCACCAGCGGCTACACGCTGACGTTCCTCGGAAAGCCGGGCGCGGCCGGTGCCGCGGACATGCTGGCGCGCGCCCGCCTCCGGCCGCACGCCGGCGTGCTCGTGTACTACACCGGCACGGACGGGGACGACGATCCCGTCGGCGGCGACGCCATCGAGGCGGCGCTGGCCGCCGGTGCACGCGTGGCGGTCGCCACGCGTACGGATGCGGCGGCGGCGCGGGTCACCGAGCGGTGGCGCAAGGTCCGCACGGTGAGTCTCGAGACGCTGGCCGGAGCGAAGGACTTCGAGTGGCCGGCCACCATGCCCGACTACGACAGCGACGGCGACGGCTATCGCCGCTATCAGGACCGCACGCTCAAGCCGTTCGGACAGGCGGTCGGCCGGCTGCTCGCCACGCCGGACAATCCGCGCGGCAATCCCGACGTGATCGTCGAGCGCGCGGCGCACGACACGCTGGGGACGAGCACGTTCCTCGCCCGTCCGTTCACCGGCGTCGTGGTGTTCCTCGAGAGCACCGAGGATCGCCGCTTTGCCTTCTACGCGCCGAACGTCTGGATGCACCAGAAGCGCGTGCTGCTTCCGACGTTCGCGATTCTCGGCAGCCATCTCTCGAACGCGCACCAGGCGGAGGAGTGCGTGCGGCTGCTCGACGCCGGTGCGCTCACCGTGCAGCCGCCCGCCGTCCACGCTTGGGAGGAGCTCGCGGAGGCGAACCAGGCGCTGCACGAGAATCGCCACGCGGGAACGCTGACGATTCGTGTCGGCGCCACCAGCGCCCTCGACGGGGCACGCACCGCGCGCGCGGTCTACGAGGCGTGGGGCTCGCGGTTCGTCGATGGCCGTACCGTGCGCGCGCGTGTCGATCCCCTCCGCGGCGGGCATGCCGGCGCCGTCGCGCTGGTGACGATCGACTCGCCGCCGGCCAATGCTCTCGGCGCCGAGGTGCTGGACGATCTCGAGCGCGCGCTGGACGCGATCGACGCCGACCCGCACGTCAAGGCGGTGGTCCTGAGCGGCGCCGGCACGATGTTCGTGGCGGGTGCGGACATCCGCCAGCTCCGCGCGTTCGCCACGGCCGACGACGTGGCGCGCTTCGCCACGCGGGCCGCGCGTCTCTTTGCGCGGATCGGCACGCTGCGGGCGCCCGTCGTCTCGGCCGTCGACGGCTATGCGCTCGGTGGCGGCAACGAGCTTCAGATGGCGTGCGCCTGGCGCGTGGCCGGGGCGCGCGCCGAGCTCGGCCAGCCGGAGATCAACCTGCACGTCATTCCCGGCTTCGGCGGCACGCAGATGCTGCCACGGCTGGCCATCCGACGTGCCCGGGCCGGCGGGGGGCAGATGTACACGCTGCTGGTCGACGCGCTCGCCCTGCTGCTCGACGGGCGCCGGCGGCCGGCGGCCCGAGCCCTCGGCCTCGGTATCGTCGACGAGGTCGCGCCGGCCGACGCGCTCTCGCACGCCCTCGCCGTCGCGCGGCGGATCGCCACCGGCGAGTTCCGCGGGCCGCTCGGCTCACCGCTGAGCGAGACGTCCACGGTGGCGTTCCCGAACGTCGAGCGCGACGCGCACATCCAGCGGCTGCTGGCGCACCACGCCGAGATTTTGCGCGCGGCGCCCGCGGCCGCGATTCTCGAGGTCGTACGCATCGGGCTCACGCAGGGCGTGGAGGCTGGCCTGGCGCTCGAGGCCCGCCGGTTTGGCGAGCTGGTCGCGTCGGCGGACGGACGCGCCGGCATCGATCGGTTCTTCGCGCGGCGGAGCTGGTCGCTGCCGCTGCGTCGCGAGGACGCGTGAGCGTGGTCGATGCGCTGGCTCATCGACGGCTACAACGTGATCCGGCGCGATCCCGACCTCGCTCAGCATGAGACTCACAACCTCGAGGACGGCCGCGCTGCGCTGTTGAGGCTCGTCGCAGGTGCCGCGCGCGCGTCGGGCGATCCGTTCACCGTCGTGTTCGACGGGGCCCGCCGCGCCGGCGGCACGGCGGCCGGTGGCCAGGTGCAGGTGCTGTTCTCGCGCCCGCCGGAGACGGCCGACGACGTCCTGCGACGTCTGGCCGGCGAGCTGCGCTCGGGCGCGGTGGTCGTCAGCTCCGATCGCGCCGTCCGCGATGCGGCCGAGCGCGCGGGCGCCGCCGCCGTCACCGCCGAGCAATTCATCGACGCGCTGACCGCGGACGACATCGAGGACGGTGACGACGATCCGCCGCGCACGGGCGGCAATCCGCGCCGGCCATCACGTGCCGAGCGGACGACGCGTCGCGTCCTGGCGCGCCTGCGCCCGCATTGACGGCGGCGCGGGCGATCGGCTAAAACCGCTCGTGGTGAGCTCTCACCTCTTCATCGTGTCGCGTCGCGAGCCCGAGCTGTTCGCCTATCTCTCGAAGGAGTTCGAGGCGGAAGCGGACGTGCGTGTCATCATCGACCGCCGCGTGGGCGAGCGCCGGCGGAGCTCCGACGACACGCCGGCGGTCGAGCGTCGGCGACGCGATCGGCGCGGGCAGTCGCACGTCAGCCGCCAGGTCAACTCGATCGGCTACGCCTTCGTCCGCGTCGGCGACTGACTGTCTCGAAAAGTTGACGGTGCCACCGCCCGCGTGACAGCGTGGGCGCGTGCGATCGCTCGCGCGGCCGCTGGTCCTGCTCGGCATCGTCCTCGCGCTCGCCCTTCCCGGCGCTGCGCAATCCGCGCTGGAGGGCGTGGTCGTCCGCATCGTCGACGGCGACACGATCCACGTGCAGCTCGCCGATCGAGTGGAGAAAGTCCGTTACATCGGCGTGAACACGCCGGAAGTGCATCATCCGCGGAAAGGGGAGGAGCCGGGCGGGCGCGCGGCCGCGGCCGTGAACCGCGCGCTCGTGAGCGGACGCCACGTTCGCCTGGAGCTCGACGTCCAGTCGCGTGATCGGCACGGTCGGCTGCTCGCCTACGTATGGGTCGACGACACGATGGTCAACGCCGAGCTGGTCCGTCGCGGCTTCGCGCAGGTCATGACGGTGCCGCCGAACGTCCATCATCAGTCGCTGTTCCTGAAGCTCCAGCGCGAGGCGCGCGAGGCGGGCCGGGGCCTCTGGAGCGAGGCCGCACCGGCCGCGCGGTAGCTACCCCAGCACGCGCGCGTGCCGCTCGAGCCGGCGCGAACAGATGGTCAGCGACACGCGGGCACCACGTCGCGCGCGATCAGCTCGATGGCGGCCTCATCCTCCATGTCCAGCATCTGCAGCATGACTCGGCCGACGCCAGCTCGCTGCCAGTGCTCGAGATCGGCGACGACCTGCGCCGGCGTGCCGTAGAGGAACCCCGCGGCGCGCCAGCCACGCTCGTCCTCCGGCACGCGCGGAAAGATCGCGCGAGCGCGCGCGTGCCGTGGCGCGATCTCTGCGCTCGTGCGTCCGACGAGCACCGGGACCATCAGCGAGCGCGCGATCGCGCCCGGGTCGCGACCGACCGTGGCGCAGTGTGATTCGAGCACGCGTCGCTTCGCCGCGTAGTCCTCCAGCGTCACGCGCGTGACGTTCCACTCGTCGGCATGCTCGGCGGCGATCCGGAGCGTGCGCCGCTCACCGCGCGCGCCGATGAGGAGCGGCACGCGCCCGCCCGGCGGCAGCGGGTAGCTCTCCGCCTCGACGAGCGGGTAGTACGGCTGCGCCAGCGTCACGTTTTTGCCCTGCCAGAGCGCGCGGATGGCGCGCGCGCCGCACTCGAGCCGGTCCACACGCTCCTTGAGCGGAGGGAACGGGATGCCGAACATCCGATGCTCGCCTTCGTGCCAGCCGGCGCCGATGCCGAGATCGAGCCGCCCGCCGGCGAGCTCGGCCACCGCGGCCGCGCGCTTGGCGAGGAGCGCCGGATGATAGAACGTCAGCGGCGAGACGAGCACACCGAAGCGGATCCGCGAGGTGGCCGTCGCCAGCCATGCCAGGGAGGCCCAGGTGTCGAGCGATGGGCGGCGCGAGTCGCCGAAGAGGCCGGTGAGGTGATCGGAGCGGAAGAGCGACTCGAACCCGCCCTCCTCGGCGGCGCGCGCCAGCCGCCGCCACCGCTCCCAGGTGAGCCCTTCCTGTCCTTCGATCATGAGCGCCAGTCGCAGCGGCATCGTCCCTCCGGCCGGCAATTTGCGCCTGTGTCGGCGCGCCCGTATCATACGACCGAGACGGCGCGCGTGAGCTCACGAGTGCTTGCCTGAGGAGAGCATGACCAACGACACCTTCTCGCTCGACGCGAAATACCGCCAGCAAGACGGCACCATCTTCCTCTCGGGCATCCAGGCCCTGGTTCGACTGCCGCTGGACCAGCATCGCGCCGACCAGCGCCGCGGCATCCGCACGGCGACGCTCATTTCCGGCTATCGTGGCTCGCCGCTCGGCGGCTTGGACCTGACGCTCGAGCGAAATCCCACGCTGCTGGCCGAGCACAACGTCGTCTTCATCTCGGGCGTCAACGAGGACCTCGGCGCCACGGCGATCTACGGCGCGCAGCTCGCCAACATGTTCCCGAAGCCGAAGTACGACGGTGTGCTCGGGATGTGGTACGGCAAGGGCCCCGGCGTCGACCGCACCGGTGACATCTTCAAGCACGCCAACTACGCCGGGCTCGGCCGCTACGGCGGCGTCCTGGCCCTCGGCGGCGACGATCCGCTGTCCAAGTCGTCAACACTGCCGACGCACTCCGAGGTCGCCTTCTACGACGCGTTCATGCCGACGTTGTTCCCCGGCAGCGTGCAGGAGATCCTCGACCTCGGACGCTACGGCTTCGAAATGTCGCGGTACTCCGGCCTCTGGGTCGCTTTCAAGATCGTCACCAACGTTGCGGACGAGATCGGCACGGCCGAGGTGCATCCCGAGCGCGTGGTCATCCGTGATCCCGGCTTCACGTGGGAAGGCAAGCCCTGGCGCCCGACGCAGAACCCGATGCTGCTGCCGCCCTACGGGCTCGAGCTCGAGCGCGAGATCCACTACGGCCGCCTGGACGCGGCGCGGGCGTTTGCGGCCGCCCATCCGCTGAACAAGATCACGATCCCGTCGCCGGGCGCCTGGCTCGGCATCGCGGCGCCGGGCAAGACGTACTACGACCTGCGCGAGGCGCTGCGCGAGCTGGGGCTCGACGACGAGGCGCTGCGGCGCTACGGGATCCGGCTCCTGAAGCTCGGTCTGCTGTGGCCGATGGAGCCGACCATCGTGCGCGAGTTCGCGCACGGCCTCGAGGAGATCTTCGTCGTCGAGGAGAAGCGCGCGTTCGTGGAAACTTTCATCCGCGACGTGCTCTACAACCAGGCCGAGCGGCCGCGCGTGGTCGGCAAGCAGGACGAGCAGGGACGTCCGCTGGTGCCCGCCAACGGCGAGCTCGACGCCGACAAGATCGCCCTGCTGCTCGCCGCGCGGCTCGAGCGGAAGCTCAACGTGCCGTCGATCACCGCGCGCGTGGCGCTGCTGGAGGCGCTGCGCGAGCGACCGGCGCCGCTGACGCTCGCGCGCCAGCCGTTCTTCTGCTCGGGCTGCCCGCACAATCGCTCGACGGTCGTGCCCGAAGGCTCGATGGCCGGCGGCGGCATCGGCTGCCACGGCATGGCGCTCGCCATGCCGGAGCGCCACACCGTCGGGACCACCCACATGGGTGGCGAGGGCGTGCAGTGGGTCGGGATGGCGCCGTTCACCGAGATGAAGCACATGTTCCAGAACCTCGGCGACGGCACCT
Source organism: Candidatus Methylomirabilota bacterium (assembly GCA_035605575.1). Lineage (GTDB taxonomy): Bacteria > Methylomirabilota > Methylomirabilia > Rokubacteriales > CSP1-6 > AR12. Next base: position 2,925 of record DASTCJ010000215.1, on the reverse strand, counting down.
TCTTCCACTCCGGCTCGCTCGCCATCCGCCAGGCCATCGCCGCCGGCACGAACGTGACGTTCAAGATCCTCTACAACTCGGCCGTCGCCATGACGGGCGGACAGGACGCGGCGGGCGCGATGCCGGTGCCCGAGATGACGCGCCTGCTCGAGGCCGAGGGCGTGAAGCGCATCGTCGTGACCACGGACGATCCCGACAAGTACGGCCACGGGGTCACGTGGGCGCGCAACGCCAGCGTGTGGCACCGCGATCGGCTCGACGAGGCGCAGCGCATGCTCCGCGACACGCCGGGCGTGACGGTGCTGATCCACGACCAGCGGTGCGCGGCCGAGAAGCGCCGGCTTCGCAAGCGCGGCAAGCTCGAGGACCCCGCGCTCCGCGTGTTCATCAACGAGGCGGTGTGTGAGGGCTGCGGCGACTGCGGTGTGAAGTCGAACTGCCTCTCCGTGCAGCCGGTGGACACGGAGTTCGGGCGCAAGACCCAGATCCATCAGTCGTCGTGCAACAAGGACTACTCGTGCCTGCGCGGCGACTGTCCGTCGTTCCTCACCGTCGTCCCGAAGGGCGCGCCGAAGAAGAAGGAGCGCAAGGTATTCACCGTCGATCGGGCGCTTCCGGAGCCGACGCGGCGCGTGCCCGGCACGGCCTCGATCTTCATGACGGGCATCGGCGGCACCGGAGTGGTCACGGTGAACCAGATCCTCGGCACGGCGGCGCTGCTCGACGGCAAGCACGTGCGCGGGCTGGATCAGACCGGGCTCAGCCAGAAGGGCGGTCCGGTCGTGTCCCATCTGAAGATCTTCGAGCGATCCGAGGAGGTCTCGGCGAAGGTGTCCGCCGGCGGCGCCGACTGCTATCTCGGGTTCGACGTGCTGGTGGCCACGTCGCCTCAGAATCTCGATCACGCACGTGCGGACAAGACGATCGCGGCCGTGTCGACCAGCCAGGTGCCGACGGGCGCGATGGTGACGAAGACCGACGTCCACTTCCCCGACGCGGGCGGCCTGCTGGCCTCCATCAACCGCTGCACGCGCAAGGACGAGAACGCGTACCTCGACGCGCTCGGTCTGGCCGAGACGTTGTTCGACGACCACATGGCGGCGAACCTGATCGTCCTCGGCGCCGCCTATCAGGCAGGAGCGATTCCGGTGGCCGCGAGCGCGATCGAGCGGGCCATCGCGCTGAACGGCGTGTCGGTGACCATGAACACGCAGGCATTTCGCGCGGGGCGTCTCGTCGTCGCCGATCCGAGCTGGGCCGGCACGCTGAAGCGCCGCCGTATCGGCGCCGTCGAGACGACTGCGGCGTTGACGGCGGAGGCGCGCGCGCTCGTCGACATGGCCTCTGCCCATGCCGAGACGCGGCGACTCGTCGAGATCCGCGTGCCCGAGCTCATCGACTACCAGGACGCGGCCTATGCGCGCCGCTACGTGGATGTCGTCCGTCGCGTGGTCGACGCCGAGCGGCGCGTCGCGCCGGATCGCACGGCGCTCAGCGAGGCGGTCGCGCGCTACCTGTTCAAGCTGATGGCATACAAGGACGAATACGAAGTCGCGCGCCTGCATCTGAAGAACGACCTCGCGGCGGCGTTGAAGGAGGAGTATCCCGACGGCGTGAGCGTCCACTACAACCTGCACCCGCCGATGCTCCGGGCCTTCGGCTGGCAGCGCAAGATCCGCTTCGGCCGCTGGTTCGACGGCGTCTTCCGCGCGCTGCATGGCATGCGCGGCCTCCGCGGCGGCCCGCTCGACGTGTTCGGCTGGCCCGAGGTGCGGCGCGTGGAGCGCGCGCTGATCGACGAGTACGTTGCGCTCGTCGACAAGGCGCTCGCCGGGCTCGACCCCGGCTCCTACGACAAGGCGGCCAAGCTCGCTGCGCTGCCGGACCTCATTCGCGGCTACGAGGACATCAAGCTCGCGAACGTCCGCCGCTTCCGCGACGAAGTCCGAGCCCTCGGGTTTTAGTCGTCGCGCGAGGGGCGGGCGCGAAGGCGCTTGATGGTGCTGCGCGAGCGCTTGGCGACCATCCGGCGCTCGTGCGCGGCTGACGTCGGCTTCGTCGCCGTGCGGAGCCGCGGCGGGATCAGCGCTGCGGCCACCAGCGCGCGCACCTTCTCGCGCGCGTTGTCCAGGTTCCGCGCCTGATTGCGCGTGACCTGGCTCGTGATCACCAGGCGGCCATGCGCGTCGGTCCGGTGACGCGCGAGCGCGTCGAGCCGGCTGCGTGCGGCCGCCGAGAGTCCCTCGATCCGGTCGAGGTCCACGCGGAGGTCGATCTTCGTCGCCACCTTGTTCACGTTCTGGCCGCCCGGCCCGGACGCGCGCACGGCGCGGACGCTCAGGGCCGTCGACGGCACCCGCACGTCGTCGGTCACGACAATGGACGTCACATGGGTATTGTAGTAGCAGCGCGCTTAGAATCTGCCAGTCAAGGGGGTGCGAATGAGCGGATTGGACGAGCAGTGGAAGGCGCTGCGGGCGCAGCTCACGCGGCTGGAGGCGCAGACGCGGAAGGTGCGCGGTGAGGCGCGGACGCGGCTGAAGCGGGTCGAGCGCCAGACGCGTGCCGCCCTGCAGAAGGCCATGCAACAGGCGGAGCCGCGCGTGCGGCAGGCCGCCGACGAAGCCGCGCGGATCGGACGCGGTCTGCGCGCCGGCGTCCGTGCGGGCAGCGCGGCCTATCGCTCGGGCGGTCGGCCGAAGAAGTGACCGCGGGCGAGCGGCGCCGGCTCACCGCGGTCGCACGGGGGGCGGCCCCGGCGGACGGCTACGTTCGCGGCGGCACGCTGCTGAACGTCTACACGGGTGAGCTGCAGCTTGCCAACGTCGCCACGCTCGGCGAGCGCATCGCGTACGTCGGGCTGCGCGACGAGATGGTCGGTGCCCGCACCACCGTCGTCGATGCCACGGGCCGGGTGCTCGTGCC
>DASTCJ010000165.1:0-14832 GCA_035605575.1 Candidatus Methylomirabilota bacterium | reverse complement strand
CCTCCCCGGGAAGTGCTGCTATTTGCGGGTAAGCTGGTCCGCCTGTCAAGCGGCCGGCGGGGACGTCTGCCTCGCGCCGTCGATGTAGAGCTCGATCTCGTGGCCGTCGGGATCGCGGACAGAGAAGCCGCACGCGTAGTCGCCGAACGGCGTGAGACCGTGCGCCTCGACGTGTCGCCGCGCGAGGGTGAGATCGTCCTCGGATGCGCCGACGTCGAACGCGATGTGATAGAGGCCGGGCACGCCCTTGGGCTGCGGGCCCGGTCCCTCGGCGCGGGCAAGCTCGCACGAGAGATCGTGATGATGCACGCCGGTGGAGAAGAACACGATCCGGCCGTCCTTGGCGGTGCCCGTCTCCGTCAGCCCCAGCACGTCGCGATAGAACCGTCGCGTCGCTTCGAGATCGCGAACGAAGAGTGATACGTGACCGAGCTCGCGGATCTTCATCGCGTGGGATGTCCCGGTGGCGGCATAGTGTACCATTGGCAAGTCATGGCAGATTCGAAGCCGGCGGCCCTTGCGGTCTCGGCCGCGGCCCTGTTCACGCTCGTCCTCGGTCTCCTGGTCATCGGTGTCACGCAGCGCTCGGGGTCCGCGGTGCTCACCACCGCGTTGCTGCCACTGGCCGGCTTCGCCGCGGCGCGCGTCCTGCGTGCGCCCGCGGAACGATGAACGAAGGCGCCGCCTTTCAAGACGGTGAGCAGGTGCTGCTCATCGATCAGCGCGGCAAGCGACATCTGATCTTTCTGCGCAAGTCGGAAACGTTCCACTCCGACCGGGGCTGGATCTCCCACGACGCCGTGATCGGACAGCCCGAGGGCACCTGGGTGCGCAGCTCGATGGGGCTGCGCTATGTCGCCTTGCGGCCCACGCTCGCCGAGTTCGTGCTCGACATGCCGCGTGGCGCCCAGGTGATCTACCCGAAGGATCTCGCGATGATCCTGTTCTGGGCCGATGTCTATCCCGGCTGCCGTGTGCTCGAGGCGGGGATGGGATCGGGTGCGCTGACGCTTGCGCTGCTGCGCGCCGTTGGCCCCGACGGTCGGGTGATCACGTACGAGCAGCGTGAGGAGTTCGCGCGCCGCGCGCTGGCGAACATCCACATGCGCAGCGGCGAGGTCACGAATCTCACCGTGCGCCTCGGCCCCGTCGAGGAAGGCGTCGCAGACGAGGAGCCCGTCGATCGCGTGCTCCTGGATCTGCCGGAGCCTTGGAAGCTCACGGGCGCGATGGCCCGGGTGCTCCGGCCCGGCGGCATCTTCCTGTCGTACGTGCCGACGATCATCCAGGCGCAGCAGATGGCGGAGACGCTCGGACGCGACCGGCACTGGGCGCTCGTCGAGACGTTCGAGACGCTGTTCCGTCCCTGGAACATCGAGGGACAATCGGTGCGGCCGTTTCACCGGATGGTAGCGCATACCGGCTTCATCACGGTGGCGCGCCGCGTGGTGCCCGAGGAAGGGGCCGGCGTGCCGCTGCGCGTGGCGGCACCCGACCGCGACGAGTAGGTTCCACATGAATGTCGAGGAGTCTGGATGATCACGGTGATGCGACGATATCGGCGAATGCTGCAGATTGGCCTGCTGGTGGTCATCGCGGCGTTCGTGCTGACGAGCGTGTTCGTGGGCACCATGCGCGGCGGTCCGGATCGCTCCGACGCGGTGGCCAGCGTCAACGGCGAGGCGATCCCGCTCGAGCGCTACCAGCGGCGCTATCAGACCTATCTGGACGCCTATTCGCGCGTCTATCGCGACCGCTTCTCGCCGGAGCTGGCGGAGCAGCTGGGGCTGCCGCAGCAGGCCGTGAACGACCTCGTGCAGGAAGCCCTGGTCGTGCAGCGGGCGCGGGCGGAGGGTCTCGAGATCAGCGACGAGGAGCTCAACGCGCAGATCCAGGCCGTCCCCGCCTTCCAGGAAAACGGGCGGTTCGCGCTACGCCGCTACCACGACTTTCTGCGGCGCCGCGGGACCGACGCCGCCGCCTTCGAGAGCGACGTTCGACGCGAGCTGACGCGCATGAAAGTCGAAAGCACGGTCAAGGGCGGCATCAAGGTCTCCGAGGCCGAGCTCGAGCAGGCGTTCGTGGCCCGTCACGAGGAGGCGCGGGCGGCGTGGGCGCTGGTCGATGTCGGGGCGCTCGCGAGCGCGGCCGCCGCCAGCGACGACGAGGTGCAGGCGTATCTCAAGGACCACGCGAGCGAGTTCAAGCTGCCCGACCGGCGCCGCATCCAGTACGTCACCCTCGCCCCCAAGGACTTCCGGCCGCAAGTTCCGGAGGCCGACGTCGAGAAGTACTACACCGAGCACGCGAGCGAGTTCGAGACGCCGCGGCAGGTGCGCGCCGCCCATTTGCTCGTCGCCGTCCCGCAGACGGGCGGCAGCGAAGCGGAGGACAAGGCGCGCGCCAAGGTGGCCGACGTCATCCGCCGCGTGAAAGCCGGCGAGGATTTTGGCAAGCTCGCCAGCGAGGTGTCCGAAGATCCGGGCTCGAAGGCCAAGGGCGGCGAGCTCGGCTGGGTGAAGAAGGGCGAGATGGTTCCGCAGTTCGAAGAAGCGCTGTTCGGCCTGAAGCGCGGTGAGATCTCGCCGGAGCCGGTGCGCACGCCGTTCGGCTATCACGCGATCAAGGTGTTCGAGATCAAGGAAGACTCGCGCAAGCCGTTGCGCGAAGTGGCGCCGCAGATCCGCGAACGGCTTGCCGGCGATGCCGCCGACAAGGCCGCGCGTGCGAAAGCGGACGAGGTGCGGCCAGAGCTCCAGGCGGCCAAGGACTTCATGGCCGACGCCAAGCGGCTCGGGCTCACACCGGTGGAAACGACGCTGGCAAAGGTCGAGCGGCCATTGATGCTCGGCGGCCCCGATCCGCTCGAGGAGGCGGCCTTCTCGCTCTCCGTGGGCGGCGTCTCGGCGCCGGTGAAGACGCCGGTAGGCTGGGTGGTGCTGAAGTCGATCGAGGCGATTCCGGCCGGGGTGCCACCACTGGCCGAGATCCGCGACAAGGTCGCGGCGGCGGTCAAGCACCAGAAAGCGGAAGCGCTCGGCCTCGAGCGTGCCAGGCAGGTGGCGGCCGACAGCAAGAGCGGTGACCTGCAGGCGATGGCCAAGAAGGCCGGCGCCCAGACCGGCGAGACCGCTCGCTTCTCACGAGCGAAGCCGGCGGAGCGGCTTCCCGGCGACGCTCAGCTCGCCGCGCTGCAGACGCCGGTCGGTCAGGTGACGACTCCGGTGAAGACGCCGCAGGGCTACTACGTGCTCAAGGTGCTGGAGCGCGCGGCGCCGAATATGTCGGAGCTCGCCGCCGAGCGCGACCGCCTCTCGAAGGAGGTTCTCTCCCAGAAGCAGAGCCAGGCGTGGGAAGCGTGGGTGAACGGCGCGCGCGCCAACGCCAAGGTCGAAACATTCGCGGGTGCGACGCGCGCTCCACGGCGCGGCTAGGAGGCCGGACATGGTCGCGGACTTCAAGGCGTTCCTCACTCGAGGCAACGTCGTGGATCTTGCGGTGGCGCTCATCCTTGGCGCGGCGTTCGGCGCCATCGTGACGTCGCTCGTCAACGACATCTTGATGCCGCCGATCGGTCTCGCCCTGAAGGGCGTGGATTTCACGAACCTCTTCATCAGCCTCGGGGGGCAAGGCTATCCGACGCTGGCCGCGGCCAAGGCCGCCGGTGCCCCGACCATCAACTACGGGCTCTTCATCAACACGATCATCAGCTTCGTGATCGTAGCCTTCGCGATGTTCGTCATCGTCCGGCAGACCGCGCGCTTCCGTGCGCCCGCCCCGGCGCCGGCGGTCACCACGCGCGATTGCCCGTTCTGTCTCACGCCGATCCCCGTGCGCGCGACCCGCTGCGCGCACTGCACCTCACAGCTCGGGTAGAGCGACGATGTCGGTGCAGCGCACGCCGATGACGCGCACGGGCTTCGAGCGGCTGAAGGACGAGCTCGATCGTCTGAAGCGCGTGGAGCGCCCAGCCATCATCAAGGCCATCGCGGAGGCGCGCGCGCACGGGGACCTCTCCGAGAACGCGGAGTATCACGCGGCCCGCGAGAAGCAGTCGTTCGTCGAGGGCCGCATCAATGACCTGGAGGGCAAGGTGGGGGGGGCGGAGGTCATCGACGCGCCGACCGGCGGCGATCGCGTGACCTTCGCCTCGACGGTGCGGCTCGAGGACGAGGCGGGCAAGGAAGTCCGCTACTGGATCGTGGGCTCGGACGAAGCGGATCCCGGGAAGGGCCGCATCTCCATCCTGGCGCCGCTGGCGCGCACGCTCATCGGCAAGCGCGTGGGCGACTCCGTCACCGCGCAGCTGCCGGGCGGCAAGAAGACGTTCGAGATCCTCGAAGTGAACTTCCCGTGGCGCGAGTGAGCGCGGCTAGCGCAGGGCGTCGCGCAGCTCGCGCGTGAGCACCTCGACGGTGCCGCGCGTACCGCCGGCGAGCTTCAGCTTCCACTCGCCCTCGGTCTCGAATCGCCGGTCGCGAAGACGCTCCCCCCACGGCTTGATGGCCTCGCGGATGGCGTTGAGATCGAACGGATCCTTGCGGAGCTCGCGGGCCCGCGCCATCACGTCGGGCGCGGTGCGGATGAACGCGCGGAGCGCGGCGCCGGTCTTGATCGAGTACTTGCGGCCGGCCCACGCGCTGGGGAACGTCGTGGACAGCGCCTTCATGTAGTTCAGGAAGAAGCGCTTGGCGCCCTGACGCATCTCGTTGATCTTCGATCCGCCACCGACCTTCTCCACCGTCTCGAAGAAGTCGACGATCTCCTCCGCCAGCGGCGCCTGACTGACCCGCCCGCGGCCGGTGCCCAGCATCTTGATCTCGCCGGCGAGCGGCGAGGTGTCATCTTCGTTGAGCGAGCGGATCACGTCGTGCGCGAGGGCCTGATTGGGATCGGGATAGAGCTTGCGGCCGGCCAGACTGATGATGTGCGATGGATTGAGCCGCGTGTGCTTGGCGTTGATGGTCACGAAGAGCTCGACGATCTGGCGCGCATCGAGCGAGTCGAAGAGCACCGCCGGCACCTCGATGCCGGCCGCGTCCCCGCTCTGACTGAGCGAGTGGAGGGCGAGCAGCCGATGCTGGCCGTCGAGCACGCGCAGCACGCCGTGCTCCTCAGGAATCTGCAGCAATCCGAGATCGTGGTGGCCGGCGATCGGCGTGAAGGTGAAGCGCTTCTCGGACGTGATGATCACCGCGCCCGGGATGGCGGGCAGCGTTGCGGCGTCCTTGCATTCACGATAGTAGGCCGCAAGCTCGTCGATCTTCCGACGGATGATCGGTCGCTGGTACGCGGATTCGCTCTCGCTGATCCGCCGCTCGAGCATGTCCCAGTTCACGCGCGAGCGGGAGCTGATGCTTTTCTTCGAGCGGCTCTTCTCGTCCGCCGCCGCGCCGTTCGTTCCGGTGTAGCCGAGAACCTCGAACTTCACGAGGCGGTCGATGTCCTTGGCGTTGAGTCCCGCCTGGTAGAACTCCACGCCGAACTGCTTCACCCGGCGCGCCGGCACGGTGATCATAGGGCCGCCAATGTACTTGATAGGCAAACCCCTGTCAACAGAGGCCTTTTTGCTTTGGACCTACCTTAGCCGGAACGTTTCGGCGGCCAAACCCGCGATATGTCGACCGATCGCGAGCGAAGCGGTGGCTCCCGGAGACGGGGCATTGAGCACGTGAATGGCGTCGGCAGATTGCACGATCCGGAAGTCGTCGACGAGCGCGCCGTCGCGCGTGACCGCCTGCGCACGAACGCCCGATCCGCCCGGCCGGATGTCCTCGGGCTGTAGCGCCGGCACCAGCCGCTGCAGCGCCTTGACGAAGGCCGCCTTGGACAGCGAGCGATAGACTTCGTAGGCGCCGGTCTGCCAGTACTTGGCCGCCATCCGCCAGACGCCGGGAAACGCCAGGGTGCCCGCAAGCTCCGCGGGGCGGACGCGTGACCACCGGTAGCCTTCGCGGGCGAACGCGAGCACGGCGTTGGGACCGGCCTCGACCTCGCCGTGGATCGTGCGCGTGAAGTGCACACCGAGAAACGGAAACTCCGGATCGGGCACCGGATAGATCAGCCCGCGCACGAGATCATGGCGCTCCGGGCGGATCATGTAGTACTCGCCGCGGAACGGGACGATCTGCACGTCCACGGTCGCCCCGGCCAGTCGCGCGACGACGTCGGAATAGAGCCCGGCGCAGTTGACGAGATGCCGCGCGGTGACCACGCGACCTTCGGCGCTTCCGATCCGCAGCTCGCCGCCCGCGCGCGCGATGGCGGATACCTGGAAGCCGCGCTCGATCAGGGCGCCGCGTCCGACCAGGTCGCGCGCGAAGGCCTGCGACACCCGGCCGTAATCCACGATGGCCGTCTGCGGCGAGTGAATGGCCGCCACCGCGTTGGCGTGCGGCTCGAGCTCTTTCAGGCGACCGACATCGATCAGCGCGACGTCCGGCACGCCGTTGGCGACGCCGCGCTCGTGGAGTGTCTGAAGCCGCGGCACCTCCTGCGGCGAGGTGGCGATGATCACCTTGCCGCACGTCTCCACCGGGATATCGTTCTTCTCGCAGAACGCCTTCATCAACCGGACGCCCGCGACGCACAGGCGCGCCTTGTAGGAGCCCGGCTTGTAATAGATGCCGGAGTGGATCACGCCGCTGTTGTGGCCGGTCTGGTGCTGCGCGATCTCGCGCTCCTTCTCGAGCAGTACGAGCCGCACGCCGGGGGCGCCCTCGGCCAGCGCACGCGCGGTGGCGAGGCCCACGATGCCGGCGCCGACGATCGCGATGTCGTACGTCACGGGCGATATTGTATTCGAAGTCCACCGATTGGAACGGCCCTCCGCGCAGGTCAGCGCAGGGCGGTCAGGAGGTAGACGCCTGCGACGATCAGCACGGTGCCAGCCACGATGCGCGCGTTGAGGAGCTCGATGCCGCGCAGAAAGAAGAACGACAGGATGAGGACGAAAATCGGCGAGACGCTCGAGAGCGGCGCCACCACGCTCACGGAGCCGGCGGAGAGGGCGACGATGACGAGGAGGACCGACAAGTTCTCGGCCACGCCGGCGGCGACGAAGTAGCGGATGCTGTCGCGCCGGCACACGAAGGCCGCGCGCTGACCGATGACGAGCAAAAAGGCGGTGAAGGCGACGAACGCCGCCGACACGTTCACGGCGAACCCCGCCAGCGCTCCCATGTCCGCGAGCCCGATCTTCCGCAGGACGGCCACCACGCCGAAGCACACCGCGGAGACCAGGGGCACGAGCAGCTGCCGCGGGCGGACGCCGCCGCTACGCCCCCCCGACGACAGCAGCGTGGTGCCGGCCACGATCACGCACGTGCCGACGAGGATCGGCAGCGTCACGTGCTCGCCCAGCACCATGATGGCGAGCGCCGACGACACGAGCGGGCTCAGATTGACGACGGCGGCCGCGATCGCCGCGCCGACGAGCTCGATGCCTTTGAATCGGAAGATGCGTCCGCCGACGGTGCCGATCAAGCCGGCCAGCGCGAAGACGGCCATGCCGTGCGCGGACGGTCGGCCGACTCCCCCCGTCAGCGCGACGGCGAGCCACACGAGCACGGTTCCGACCGCGAGGTTGATCCACACCGCCGTGTACGGGCCGTCGTAGCGCAGTCCGCGCCGAAGCAGGATGGTGGCGGAAGCGGAGACGAGCGCGCTCGTGAGCGCGACAACGGGAACGGCGGCCGGCGTCACGAAACGCGCGCGGTGGATTCCATGGCGGTTCGCGGATGATATACCATCGCGCACCGAGGAGGCCCATATGGCGGGGAAGTACTACGAGGAGCTGGAAGTCGGCGTCGTGCTGCGGCACCAGCCGGGTCGCACGGTGACGGAGGCGGACAACATCTGGTTCTCGTGCCTGACCATGAATCCGCAGCCACTCCACGTCGACTTCCACGCCGCCGGCAAGGCGGAGTTCGGCAAGCCGCTCGTGAACAGCCTCTTCACGCTGGGCGTCGCCGTCGGCCTCTCCGTGGGCGAGACGACGCTCGGCACGACCGTCGGCAATCTCGGCTTCGACAAGGTCGAGTTCCCGAAGCCGGTCTTCCACGGCGACACGATCTACTCGGAGACGGAGATCGTCGACAAGCGCGAGTCGAAGTCGCGCCCGCAGTGGGGCATCGTCACCTTCGAGCATCGCGCCAAGAACCAGCACGGTGAGCTCGTCATGCGCGCCCGGCGACAGGCGATGCTGCGAAAGAAGCCCGCCTGATGGCGCGCCGATCGATCCACTTCGTGCCGGGGGGCCAGCAGAAGATGCTCGAAAAGGCGCTGACGCTTCCCGCCGACGGGCTCATCCTCGACCTCGAGGACGCGGTGCCGCCGGATCGCAAGGCGGCCACGCGCCCGATCGTGCGCGAGTGGCTCGCGCGCGACTTCGGCGGCCGCGAGCGCTGGATCCGGATGAATCCGATCTCCACCGACCTCGCGCGCGCGGATCTGCTCGAGACCATCGCGGGTCGTCCCGACGGCTACGTGGTTCCCAAGCCCCGGCACGCGGGCGACGTACGCGAGATCGCGCAGATTCTCGACGGGCTCGAGCATCGGCACGGCATCGCCCCCGGCGCCACGCGGCTCTTGCCGATCGCGACCGAGACGCCCGAGGGCCTCCTGAATATCCGCGAGGTCGCCGGCGCCAGTCCGCGCATCGTCGGTATTTCGTGGGGCATCGAGGATCTCGGAGCGGCCATGGGGCTGCCGCGCGTGCGGGACGAGCGCGGGCGCTACCTCGAGATCCCGCGCTATGCGCGCACCATGTGCGCAGTGGCCGCCGCCGCCGCCGGCGTCGACTGGCTCGACACGGTCTACACCGACATCGCCGATCTCGACGGCCTTCGGCGCGAGTGCGAGGACGCGGTGGCCATGGGATTCTCCGGCAAGATCTCCATCCACCCGAGCCAGATCGAGGTCATCAACGCCGCCTTCACGCCGGACACAGCGTCGCTGGCGGAAGCGCGCGAGCTGATCGCGCTGTTCGAGGAGCATCGCGCGCGCGGCGTGTACGCGTTCCGCTTCAAGGGCCAGATGGTCGATGCTCCACATCTGACCCGGGCGCGCAAGCTGGTGGAGCGCGCCGGCGGGTGACGTCTGGTATCATGGCCCACCTTTTTCGGCGGAGCGAGGTTCCCCATGAGTGACCAGAAAGATCTCCTCGAGCGCGCGTCGCGGGTGCTGCCGGGCGGCGTGCTCGGTAGCCACCGGAGCGGCCCCGGCCTCGAGTTCGTCGTTCGCGAGGGCCGAGGCGGCCATCTCTACGACGTGAACGGCCGCCGGTACATCGACTACCTGCTCGGCTCAGGTCCGATGGTGCTGGGTCACGCGCATCCGGCGGTGGTGGAGGCCGTGCGGCGCCAGATGGACCGCGGCACCTCGTACATGCTGCTGAACGAGCCGTCGATCGAGCTGGCCGAGGAGATCGTGCGCGCGGTGCCGTGCGCCGAGCAGGTGCGCTACACCTCGAGCGGCAGCGAGGCGACGTTCTTCGCGCTGCGCGTGGCGCGCGCGTTCCGCAAGCGCGAGAAGGTGATGAAGTTCGAGGGCGGCTTCCACGGCTCGCACGACTACGCGCTGATGAGCGTGGTGCCGCGCTCGCCGAAGGCGTTCCCGGCGCCGATGTCCGATTCCGCGGGCATCCCGCACGTGCTGGAGGGCGAGGTGCTCATCGCCCCGTACAACGACCTCGCAACGACCGAGGCGCTCATCGCCACCCATCACGAAGAGCTGGCCGCCGTGCTGATCGAGCCGTACCAGCGCACGATCCCTCCCGCGCCCGGCTTTCTGGAGGGGCTGCGCAAGGCGACCCGGCGCTACGAAGTGCCGCTCGTCTTCGACGAGATCGTCACCGGCTTTCGCTTCGCGTACGGCGGCGCCCAGGAATTCTACGGCGTGGTGCCGGACCTCGCCGCCTTCGGCAAGATCGTGGCCGGCGGCTTTCCGCTCGCGTGCGTGGCGGGCCCGACGGCCATCATGCGGCACTTCGACGCGGCGCTGGAGGGGACGCCGGAGTATGTCTGGCAGGCGGGCACCTTCAACGGCAATGCGATCTCGTGCGCGGCCGGCCTCGCGACGCTGGCCGAGCTGCGCAAGCCCGGCACCTACCAGCGGCTGTTCCGCACCGGTGAGCGGCTGCGCGACGGTCTGGCGGCGGCCGTGCGGCGGCATGGCGTGGTCGCGCAAGTCAGCGGGGAGCCGCCCGTGTTCGATCTGTTCTTCACCGATCACCCGATCGTCGATTACCGCGCGACGCTCACGGCCGACCGCGACAAGATCAAGCGCTTCAATCAGGAGTTGGTCCGGCGCGGGGTGGTGAAGGCGGTGAACAAGATCTACATCTCGATGGCCCACACCGATGCCGATGTCGACGAGACGATCGGCATCTTCGACGAGGTGCTGGCCGTCCTCACGCGATAACGCGGCGCTGTCGATCGCATGACACTCCCGGAGGTTCAATGATGAGCCTGTCCCGTCGTCAGCTTCTGGCACTCGGCGCTACAACGGCCGCTGGCGCTGTGATCGCGCCGCGCGTGGCCCGGCCCCAAACACCCAAGCCCGGCGGCACGCTGTCGCTGCGACTGTGGGATCCGCCGCACTTCGACCTTCACGCAGCGGGTGGCCTGAGCTACAAGCTGCAGATCGCGCTGACCTTCAGCCACAGCCGCCTCGTGAAACACAAGGCGGGACCCGGCGTGGTCCCCGGAACGTTCCCGATCGAGGGCGACCTCGCGGAGTCCTGGACACAGCCGAACGAAACGACGTACGTCTTCAAGCTTCGCCGGGGGGTGCAGTGGCAGAACCGGCCGCCGGTGAATGGCCGCGAGCTCGTGGCCGACGACGTCGTCTACAGCGTCAATCGGTTCATGACGACGAAAGGCAACGCGAACGCGTTCATGCTCCGCGCCCTCGACAAGGTGGAAGCGCTCGACAAGCACACGGTCAAGTTCACGTTGAAGGAGCCGCACGCGTGGTTCGTCGATCTCCTTGCGACGCCGATGGCCGTTGCTATCGTCGCCAAGGAATGTGTCGACAAGTTCGGTGACCTCAAGAAGGCCGAGTCGTGTGTGGGCACCGGGCCGTGGATCCTCGAATCGTACCGACCGAATCAGGGCCTCACGTGGGTGCGGAATCCGAATTACTTCGCGAAGGGCCAGCCGTACATCGAGCGGATCGAGGCCGCCGTCGACGAAGATAATGCGTCACGCATCGCATCGTTCCTCGCCGGCAAGTACGACCTCGGCTGGGAGAATCCCGGGACGATCAACCGCACGGACTGGGTTCAGATCAAGGATCAGGTCAAGCGGCCGGTCCGGACCGCCGAGTATCCCTCCAACGTCATGTCCCATATCTCGATGCGCGCCGATCAGAAGCCATTCAGCGACTTGCGCGTGCGCCAGGCGATCTCGCTCGCCATCGATCGCCGCGGCATCCTCGATGCCACCGCCGAGGGCGTTGGCATCTTCAACCCGCCGGTGCCGGCGGCCCTGAAGGAATGGTCGCTGCCCGTCAATCAGCTCGGCGAGGCCGAGAAATGGTACCGCCATGACCCCGCGGAGGCGAAGAAGCTGCTGGCCGCGGCCGGCTACGCCAACGGCTTCCCGGGATCGCTCTGCTTCACCACGTATGGCTCGACGGTTCTCGTCGACTCCATGCAGATCGTCGTGAAGAACCTGAAGGACGTCGGCATCGACGCGAAGGTCGATCAGAAGGAGTACGGGGCCTACATCTCGACGTGCTTCTACGGCAACTTTCCGTCGATGGCCTTCGGGCCACAGACGCCGTTCCTGGAGCCCGACACGTTCTTGTATGGCCAGTACTATCGCGGCGAAGCCCGCAACCAGAGCCACATCGACGATCCCATCGCGGGCGATCTGCTCGTCCGCCAGCGCCGAACGTTCGACGTCGCCAAGCGCCGCGAGGTGATCCACGAGCTGCAGCGACACCTCGCCAAGCAGCAGTACTACGTGCAGCTGGCGTCGGGCATCTACATCGGCGTGTGGGACGCGGCGCTGAAGAACTATGGCCCGAACGTCGGCTACGACTACGGCGGTCGGCTCGTCGCCGCATGGCTGGATCGCTGAGACGGTGATTCGCCGGTATCTGGCGCGGCGGCTGCTGATCGCGCTTCCGTCGCTGCTGCTTGCCTCGATGATCGTCTTTACGCTGCCGCGCCTCATCCCGGGCGACGCCGTGCAGCTCATGCTGGCCGAGACGTCCTACGCGAAGGACATCGACGAGCTCCGCGCCAAGCTGGGGCTCGACCGTCCGATTCATGTGCAGTACATGGAGTGGATGGGCCGGGTGATGCGCGGCGACCTCGGCGAGTCGCTGTGGACGAAACGGCCGGTGCTCGACGAGCTGTGGGCGCGGCTGCCCATCACCGCCGAGCTCGCGCTCTACGCGACCATCATCGCGCTGGCCATCGCGCTCCCCATTGGTGTCTTGTCGGCGGCGCGGCAGGACACACTGCGCGATTATCTCGCGCGCAGCGCCGCCATCCTCGGTCTGTCAGTGCCCGGCTTCTGGCTGGCCACGTTGCTGATCGTGATGCCCGCCATCTGGTGGGGCTGGCGGCCGGTGTCGGGCTACAGCGCGTTTCGTGACGACCCCGTCGGGCACATGCTGCAGATGCTGCTGCCCGCCGCGGTGCTCGGCATCGCCGCGGCGGCGGCATTGATGCGCCTCACGCGCGGCATGCTGCTCGAGGTGCTCCGACAGGACTACGTGCGCACTGCGTGGGCGAAGGGCCTCGCCGAGCGCGCGATCCTCTTGAAGCATTCGCTACGCAACGCCGTGATTCCCGTCGTGACGCTGCTCGGCACGCAGTTGCCGCAAATCCTCGGCGGAACCGTCGTTATCGAGACGATCTTCGGGCTTCCGGGGATGAGTCGCTTCCTGTTCGACGCCATCAATCAGCGCGACTATCCCGTCATCCAGGGGGTGAATCTGCTCGTCGTCACGACGATCGTCGTCGTGAACCTCGCCGTAGACACGGTCTATGTCGTCCTCGACCCGCGCATCCGCTATTGAAGTCGGAGGGGGGCTTCGCTCCCCTTCCGATGCCTCCCCCGAGCACAGGCTTGCGCCGGCAACGCCGGCGCTCGGAAGCGGCAATGGCCCACGCTGGTGGCACCCCCCGCGCGCCGTGCTGCGGTTCTGTCGGCGGAAGCCGTTGGGGGCGGTCGGGGCCGGGATCGTCCTCGCGATGCTGTTGATGGCGGCGTTCGCCGAGCGCGTGGCGCCGTACCGTTACGACGAGACCATCCGCGGAGCGCGGATGAAGGCGCCGAGCGCGGCGCACTGGCTCGGCACCGACAATCTCAGCCGAGACATCTGGAGTCGCACCGTGTACGGCGCACGGGTCTCGGTTACCATCGGCTTCGCCACGATCGCGCTCGCGACGCTCGCCGCCACCGTGCTCGGCGTCTCCAGCGCGTACTTCGGCGGGATCTACGATCTGGTGCTCCAGCGTCTCGTCGACGCCTGGCTGTCGTTTCCGTACCTCATCATCATCCTCTCCGTGATGGCCGTCCTCGGGCCCGGCCTGCTGAACGTCATCCTCTCGCTGGCAGTGATCGCTACCGCGACGAACTCGCGCGTCATTCGCGGAGCGACGCTGGCCCTCATCCAGAGCCAGTACATCGAGGCCGCCCGGGCGATGGGATGCGGCCACGCGCGCATCATCGTTCGCCACATCGTGCCGAACATCGCCGCGACCATCATCATCCTTGGAACGATCGGTCTCGGCGCCGTCATCCTGGCCGAGTCCGCACTCTCGTTTCTGGGCTTCGGCGTGCCCTCGACGTATCCCTCGTGGGGCGGGATGCTGTCCGGCTCGGGGCGCACGTACATGTTTCGCGCGCCGTGGATGGCGATCTGGCCCGGCGTCGCGATCTCGCTCGCGGTGTTCGGCTTCAACATGCTCGGGGACGCGCTCCGCGACGTGCTCGATCCCCGCTTGCGAGGCGGACGCTGAGCGAAATTTCCGGTCTTGACGACCGAGCCAGGCGGGAGTAGACGGAAGGTACGGCGGCTCCAGAGTGCGGCTCAGGCCGCCGTCGAGGGCAACTCCAATCCAGGAGGTGTGGATGGAGAAAACGCCACCGGACTCGTTCGTAGCGCCACGGGTCGCCTGCTAGCGGCTACGCGGGGCGCCGAAGTTCGATGACATGCCCCGGCGCATGCCGGGGCGCGCGCCTTATGCGGCGCGCAGCATACCAAGGGGCTTGCCGCGGGCGGCATCGACCGCCCGCGGCCCCCGACGCCGTTCCGGATCGTTCAGTTTTGCCCTTCGAGTCTGACGCGGGCGAGTGCAGCCTGCAGCAGCCCGGAATACCAATCGCAGGTCTCGATCACGAGCGCCACGGCCATGCCGCGAAGCACGGTGAACTGGTGGACGACCGGCCCGGCTGGGGTTGGCTGGGGAGACTCGGGCTCGGTCGACATGCCTCGTGCCGGTGCAACGCGGGTGCCATGGCTCGGACTGCCGTTTCCATAGCTTTTCCGCGGATAGCGTCGCCGCCGCGACGCAACTGGATGCAAGATGCTTGTAGGGAATGATCGTGACAGTGTCAGGCGGCGCGGCGCGAGAGACAACGCGGGCAACGACCGCGCTCGATCTCGACTCGATTGCGCAGCGGTCCCTGGCACGTCAGACAGCGTGCCTCGCGGAGCTTCTGGTGATGATTTCGGCATGCGCCGGTGGACTCTTTCTCGGCGTGGCGGGTGCAGCCGTCCCAAACACACTTCCCGAAGGTCATGCGGGCTCCTTTCATCGCGCGGATGCGATTTCCGCGTCGACGAGTGCAAGCCATGTGCCCGCGTGCG
>DASTCJ010000026.1:0-2102 GCA_035605575.1 Candidatus Methylomirabilota bacterium | reverse complement strand
TCGCTGACATTCGCGGCGCGCGCCGTCGGGAAGCCCACGATCGCGCCGGTGATGAGCATGGCAACCACGATGACCGCCACCAAGAGACGTCGCATGCGAGTCCTCCTCAGCTACCGCGTCGATGGGCGCCTATCCTATCAGACCCCGTGCGTTCCGCCGGCGGCAACCGCGGCCGTGCGCCACCTCTCGGCAAAGCTCCTTCCGCGTCGGAAACCGCCGCCTTGACTTGCGCGGCGGCCAGACCTAGCGTGGAGTCCCTATTCTGCGCGCTCCGATGACGTCGCTCGGGAGGTGTCTCATGAAGATCCGCGAGATCCTCGCCGTCAAGGGTCAGCACGTTCACACGATCGGACCCGATCGCAGCATTCTCGATGCGGTGGCGCTGCTGCTCGAGCACGGCATCGGCGCGCTGCTCGTACGCGATGCCGGCGACGCCGTGGCCGGCATCATCAGCGAGCGCGACATCCTGCGCATCTGTCGCGACCGGGGCGCCGCGCTCGGCCGCATCCGGATCGCGGACGTGATGACGCGCGACCTCGTCGTCTGCGTGCCCGACGACGACGTCGATTACGCGATGGGCATTGTCACCAAGAATCGCGTGCGCCACCTGCCGGTGCTGGACGGCGGCCGCGTGGTGGGGATGATCTCCATCGGGGACCTCGTCAAGGCGCGGCTCGATGCCGCCGAGTACGAGAACCGTTATCTGCGGGAGTACATCGAGGCGCGCTGAGCCGCGGGAGGGTCGTCCCATGAAGAACGGCTTCAAGGTCATGGACTCCGATCTCCACACGATGGAGCCCGACGGGCTCTGGGAGCGGTACCTCGACGAGCCGTTCAAGAAATCGGCGCCGCAATTCCTGCGCGGCAACCACAGTGCGCCCAATCAGCCTGTCATCAAGATCGGCGAGCTGGAGATCGCGGAGATGTCCAAGCAGCCCCGCACCGCCGTCGTCGGCAAGGATCTCCAGCGGCGGACGTTCGAGCGCTCGCCGCACTATGCGATCGCGCACGCGCGCGGCTACGACGCGGAGTCGCACGTGGCCGCCATGGACATCGAGGGCATCGACGTGGCGATCCTCTACGGCACGCGCGGTCGCCAGGTGCTCATGCACGACGACCTCGACCCTGCGCTGGCGACGGCCCTCGCGCGTGCGCACAACACCTGGACGCACGATTACTGTCAGCACAACGCCCGGCGCTTGAAGTTCGCGGCCCAGCTCGCCTTCCACGACGTGCGCGGTGCCATCGCCGAGGCGCGGCGCGCCGTGCGCGAGCTCGGCGCCGTCGCCGTCGTCGGCAATCCGAACCCGATCAATGGTCGTCACGTCCACGACGCGGCCATGGAGCCCCTGTGGGCGGCCATCGAGGAGCTCGGCGTGCCGGTCGGTTTTCATCCGACGGGACAATCGTCGCTGCGTGACGACATCGCGCGGCGCTATCTCGACACGCCGAACGGCCGCGTGATCGGCGTGGCCGGTCGCAATCCCATCGAGCTCATGATGGCCTTCGGCAGCATGGCCGCCGGCGGCGTGCTGGAGCGACATCCGCGCCTGCGCTGCGCATTTCTCGAGGGCACGTGCGGCTGGCTCCCCTGGTATCTCTGGCGCCTCGACGAGGCGTGGGAGAAGTTCGGGCCCGGCTCCGAGCTGCAGAT
The DNA here is from genome assembly GCA_035605575.1 of Candidatus Methylomirabilota bacterium. GTDB lineage: Bacteria > Methylomirabilota > Methylomirabilia > Rokubacteriales > CSP1-6 > AR12. The sequence goes on along the minus strand of DASTCJ010000026.1, from coordinate 448 downwards.
CTCGCAGCTACCGAGCCAGTACTTTTTCCGGCAGTGCTTCATCGCCACCGACGCGGACGAGAAGCCGCTGCGGCAGGTGATCGAGGCGATCGGCGACGACAACATCGTCGTGTCCACCGACTATCCGCACGCGGATGGCTTGTTTCCGAAGGCCATCGAGGAGTTCGTGCACCTCGAGGGCGTGAGCGCCAAGTCGAAGTCGAAGATCCTCTGGGACAACTGCGCGCGGCTCTACAGCGTGACGTAGCGTGTTACCGGCCGTGCGCAAGGAGCTGAGGCGCTAAACGCCGTCCGCGGACGTGTCCTCGGATGCGGGCTCGATCCGCCTGGCGGACTGCATCGGCAGCCGCTTTCGCCCGTGACCGTTCTCTGGCCTCAGCTCGACCGTATCGACACCGAGCACGGTGATCGCGAAATTTCCGTCATCCACCGTCTCGATCAGCTTCTT
>DASTCJ010000191.1:0-12139 GCA_035605575.1 Candidatus Methylomirabilota bacterium | reverse complement strand
CAGCGCGCCGCCGACCAGGAGCAGATCCATGAGCCCGAAGCCGCCGCCGAAGCCGTGACCGAAGAGCAACCCGCCGAGCAGTCCACCCAGGGCGAAGCCGGCGAGGCCGCCCATGACGGGGCCAAACCAGCCTCGTGACGCCGGCGCCGGCGACGACGGCGCGCTGTACTGCCGCGACGGGCTGGAGGGCGTGGTCGGCGACGCCGGCGGTCGCGCGGGTGTCGAGTACGAGCGTGAGCCGCGGCTGCCGCCGCTGCCCGCGCGCGCGAGCACGGGGCTCGCGTGCAGCGTCATTGTCAGCATGACCAGCGCCGCGGCCAGCGCCCAGCGCACGCGAGTCGATGTCATCGTCATGGCCTCGCCTCCAGCGCCATTCTAGCCGCGCGCTCGCAGTTCCTTCTTGAGAATCTTGCCCGTCGGATTCTTCGGCAGCGCCGCGATGAACTCGATCTGCTCCGGCACCTTCACGCTGGCAATCGTGGCGCGACAGAGCGCCTGCAGCGTTTCCGCGCTCACCACGGCGGCGTCGTTGAGCACGACGAAGGCCTTCACCGCTTCGCCACGGACAGGATCCGGCATGCCGACCACGGCCGCCTCCTTCACGGCCGGGTGACGGAACAAGACCTCTTCCACCTCTCGCGGAAACACCTTGAAGCCGGCCACGTTGATCATGTCCTTGAGACGATCGACGATGAAGAAGTAACCGTCGCCGTCGCGATAGCCGATGTCACCCGAGTGAAACCAGCCGTCACGGATCGCCGCCGACGTCGCTGCCGGATCGCCGAAGTAGCCCTTCATCACGTTCGGGCCCTTGATGACGATCTCGCCGAGCTCGCCGTCGGCCAGCTCACGATCGTCGGCGTCGACGATCTTCATCTCGACGTTCTCGATCGGCGTGCCGACCGAGCCGCGCCGGAACGCCGCCTCGTGGTTGTAGGAGGCGAACGGCGACGTCTCCGTCAGTCCATAGCCCTGGCGGATCCAGTGACCGTGGCGCTCGTGCCAGCGCGCTTCGACGTCGTGCGGCAGCGTGGCGGCGGCGGAGAAGCACAGGCGGACGGAGCGAAAGTCGACGTCGGGCATCGACAGGAACAGGATGTACATCGTGGGCACCGCGTAGAGGATCGTGATGCCATGCGCGGCGACGGCCGCCACGAAGGCGTCCGGCACGAACCGCTCGTGGAGCACCAGCGTGCCGCCGGCCGTGAACAGGGCGTTCATGATGGCGTTCTGACCGAAGCAGTGGAACATCGGGAGCGCGCAGAGACCGCGGTCGTCGGCGGTCATCGCGAGGTGATGCACCGTCGCGTACGCGTTCGACACGATGTTGGCATGGGTCAGCATCACGCCCTTCGGTCGCCCCGTGGTGGCCGAGGTATAGAGGATGGCCGCCGTCTCGTCGCGATCGAGATCCACGGCCCGGAGGGGAGCCGGCCCGCGCAGGTCGTCGAGGTCCTTGGCGCGCAGCAGCCGGCGCACCGACGGCATGCGCGCCGGTGGCGGCAGGTTGGCGTCGATGCCGTCGGCCGTCACCACCATCGCCGCCGCCGCATGGCCGATGATGTATTCGAGCTCCTCGGCCTTGTAGCTCGTGTTCAGCGACAGCGGCACGAGGCCGGCCTTCAGCGCCGCGTAGTACGTCAGTACGAAGTCCGGCCGGTTCGGGAGGTGAAGCGCGATGCGCTCGCCACGGCGGAAGTCGAGGGCGGCGAAGCCGGCGGCGAGGGCCGAGACGTCACGATCCAGCTCGGCGTAGGTCCAGCGACGCTCGCCGAAGATCAGCGCCGGGCGGTCGGCGTGATAGAGCGCCGACCGCTCCAGCAGCTGCGCCACGTTCATGGAATCAGCAGCACCTTGCCCGTCGTCTTGCGGCCCTCGAGCGCGCGGTGCGCCTCGGCCACGTCCTTGAGCGGAAACTCGAACTCCATCCGGAGCCTGAGCTTGCCGTCGCGGATCCAGCCGAGCACGTCGCCCGCGCGCTGGACGAGCTCCTCGCGCGTCGCCGTGTATGCGAAGAGGCTCGGGCGCGTGAGGAAGAGCGAGCCCTTGGCGCCGAGGATGCCGGCGTCGAACGGCCCCACCGGCCCGCTCGACTGACCGTAGAGCACCATCATGCCGCGCGGGGCGAGGACGTTGAAGCCCTTGTCGAACGTCGTCTTCCCGACCGAGTCGTAGACGACCTGCAGGCCCTTGCCGCCGGTGATCCGCTTGACCTCGGCCTCGAAGTCCTGCTTCGTGTAGAGAATCACGTCATCGGCACCCGCCTCGCGCGCGAGCTTGGCCTTGTCGTCTGTCGACACCGTGCCGATCACCCGCGCGCCGCGCATCTTGGCGATCTGGCAGAGGAGCAGCCCGACGCCGCCAGCCGCCGCGTGCACGAGACAGGTGTCGCCCTTCTGCAGCGGATAGGTCGTGCACGCGAGATAGTGCGCGGTCATTCCCTGCAGCATGGCCGCCGCGCCCTGCCGCGTGCTCACGCCCTGCGGCAGCACCACGAGCTTCGCCGCCGGTACCGCCGCGTACTGCGCGTAGGCGCCCGGGACGCCGGTGTACGCGACCTTGTCGCCGACCTTCACCTCCGTCACGCCCGCGCCGACGGCGGTGACGGTTCCCCCGGCCTCGAGGCCGAGCGTCAGCGGCATGTCGAGCTTGTACAGGCCGCTCCGCTGATAGACGTCGATGTAGTTGAGGCCGGCGGCGTCGACCTTGACGACGGCCTCGCCACCCTTGGGCGTGGGCTCGGCAACGTCCTCGTACTTGAGCGCCTCGGGACCGCCGGCTGCGTGAACGCGAACGGCTTTCATCGGGACCTCCTGGGAGTGTTGGGACGCGAATTATATCACCGGCGCCGTCGGCGCCTGCTCCAGGCGCCCGCGGAGCCAGTGATACATCGCATAGCATTCGAGGGCGAACGGCGGAAAGCCGAGATAGCCGAGCACCGGCATCTCGAAGAGCTTCAGGTGGCCGAGGTACGGCACCGTGTAGGTCCAGCGCGTCGCCGCCCAGTAGTTCCAGAACTCCCACAGCACGCCGCACACGGCGCCGGCGGCGAGCAGCGCGAGCAGCCGCGAGGCGTCGCCGCGCGCGAGGTCGGCGAGCCACGACGGCCGTCCGGCGCGCGCGTTGAGGGGCTCGAGCAGCAGCGCGAAGCCGCTCCACACGAGCGGCACCAGCCACGGCGACACGATCACGAGCGGCAGCACCACCATGACGGCGCCGAGCGCGCTGAGGCCGCGCAGCACCCCCGGCGACGGACGCCACGGGCGCATGCGCACGCCGCGAAAGACGGAGCCGCGCAGGACGGCGGCGGTGAGGAACAACGCCGGGAAGATCGTGGCGAAGGCCCAGTCGTATCCAAGACGGCGGAGCCACAGATTCGGCTCCATGCCGTGATAGTGCCACCACACACCGGTCGCCTCGGCGCCGCCGCGCCAGAACCGGGGCGCGTTGTACCACTCGAAGAGCCACCACGACCCGATGGAGACCAGCGCCACGAGGACGCCGTCCGTGCGATGCGTCGTCAGGTACGAGCGGCCGAGCACCCGCGCGGCGAGCGCGTCGGCGAACAGCACGTAGCCCGTCCACACGATCGGCGTGAACCACCGGGCGACCAGGGGCTGCCCGGCCACGAGCGCGGCCTCCGCGCCGATGACGATCGCGAGGCCGACGTATCCGTGAAAGCGCGCGGCCACCTACCTCATGGCGGCGAGGTCGATGGTGAAGCGGCTGACGTCGCGGCCGTCGGCGTCGCCGATGACCAGCGCCACACGCTCGACGCCCTTGACGTCCTTGGTGGGAAAGCCGTAGACGCAGCGGGCCAGGTAGGCGCCGTCCGCCTGGCGGACGGCCGTGCGCTCGTTCTGGACGAAGCTCGGCTTGATCTCACGATCACCGACGAGCAGGCGCGGCACGTAGAAGCGCGCGAAGTCCTCGGACGAGCCGCGCAGATCCGTGGAGAACACCAGGCGGTCACGATTTTCCTTGAGGATCTTCGCCGGCTCACCGGGCTTGAGCGGCTTCTTGTTGAAGGCCGCGTGGCGGGCGGCCACGGCGAGGCGATGAAACGGCGTGAGCACCGTGGTGGTCTCGCCGGCCGCGGCGGCCACTCGCCATTCGTCGCCGAACGAGTCGGCGGTGACGCTCCGCTCGCCGGTATGGATCGCGTCCTGCTGCTGCCGCTCCGTGAGCGTGAGCGTCGCCGCCCCGGCCACGCCCGGCCACGCCGCCAGCGCGACCAGCACGACCGCGCGGATCACGGCAGCGCGCCCACCACCACGCGGTCGTAGGTCTCGGGCGCGAGGAACTTCGCGGAGACGCGCTGCACGTCAGCGGCGGTGACGCGCCCGATGCGCTCCTTGTATCGATCCGCGTAGTCGAGGCCGAGCCCCTGCTGCTCCACGCTCACGATGAAGTCCGCGACCTTGCCGCTCGTGTCGAGGCGCAGCGGGAACGAGCCGATCAGGTAGTCCTTGGCCAGCTTCAGCTCGCGATCGGTCACCGGCTCGCGCCCCATGCGCGCCATCTCCGCGCGCACGATGTCGATGACCTTGGGCACCTCGGCCGTGCGCGTCGCCGCGGACACCGCGAACGACGCGCCGTACCGACCCGGGTTCGGATAGGAATAGACCGCGTACGCGAGACCGCCCTCCTCGCGCACGCGCGCGTAGAGCCGCGAGGCGGAGCCGCCGCCGAGCACGTAGGAGGCGACGGCGAGCGGAAAATAGTCGGGATCGGTCTGGCGGATGGCCTGCCGACCGAACAGCAACGTGGCCTGGGTCAGATCCTTCTTGATGCGCTCCTCTTTCGGCGCGCCGCCGCCCGTGGCCTGCGGCACGGTCGGCGCCGGCGTCGACGGCTTCTGCCAGCCGCCGAAGCGCGCGACGATCTCGCGGCGTGCCTCGGCGACGGTGATCGCGCCCACCACCGCGATGATCGTCGTGTCCGGGCGCACTCGCTCGCGATGGAACTGCACGACATCGTCACGCGTGATTCGGCCGACCGACTCCACCGTGCCCTCGGCGGGAACGCCATAGGGATGATTCGGAAAGACGAGCTTGGCGAGCTCGCGGCTGGCCACCGTGCCGGGGTCCTCCTCGGATCGCTTGATGGCCGCCTGCGTCTGGGCCACCGTTCGCTTGAACTCAGGCTCCGGAAAGGTCGGCGAGAGCAGCACTTCGGCCATGAGGTCGAGGCCGAGCGCGAGGTCGCGCTTGAGCACGGCCAGCGAGACGCTCATGCCGTCACGTCCCGCGCCCGATTCGAGACTGCCGCCGACGAACTCGATCGCGGAGTCGAGCTCGGGACCGCTGCGCCTGGCCGTGCCGCGCGTCAGGAGCGAGCCGGTGAGGCCGGCGAGGCCGGCACGATCGGGCGGATCGAGGACGGCGCCGGCGCGCGAGAAGGCGCGCACGGCGACGATCGGAATCGCCGGTCGCTCGGCCACCAGGAGCACGATGCCGTTCGGCAGGACCTCGCGGTGCGCGATCGGGCCCGCCGCCTCGATGGGGACGCCGAGCACGGCGACGAGCAGCAGGACGCCGAGGAGGCGGGCAAGGCGCGCTGGCCTGGGCACGCGCTCATCGTACCGGATCTGACGAATCACCGCGGTCAGGGTCGTGGAATGAGAACGCCGACGTTCTTCTTCTCGTCGGCGAAGTACGCGCGGGCGACACGCTGCACGTCGTCGGGCGTGACGGCGCGCAGCCGCTCCAGGAACTTGTCCTTGCCCGCATAGCCGCCGATCAGCTCGAAGCGCGCCAGCAGCGCTGCCCGACGGTGCACGGAGTCGTCCTGGAAGACGAACGCCGCCTCCGTCTGATTGCGGGCCCGCGTCAGCTCCTCGTCGGTGACGCGCTCGTTGCGAAGACGGTCCATCTCCTCCAGCAGTGCCTTCTCCATCGTCTCCGGCGTCTGACCGGGCATCGGCGTGCCCCAGAACCAGAACAGCGGCGGATCGAGAGAAAAGTAGCTGTAATCACCGCCGGCCTCCAGGGCGATCTGGCGCTCGTGGACGAGACGGCTGTAGAGCCGTGAGGCGCGACCGCCGGAGAGGATCGTGGACAGCAGCTCGAGCGCCGGCGCATCGGCGGACTGCTGGTTCGGCACGTGATAGCCGAGATAGACGATGGGCAGCTGCGCTTCCTTCTTCACGATCACCCGCCGCTCGCCGTTCTGCACGGGCTCCACGGCGACAACGGGCGGCGGTGTCGCGGCCTTCGGGATCTTGCCGAAGCGCGTCTTGATCTTCGCGAGCAGCTCCGGGGTCTTGAAGTCGCCCACGGCGACGAGAATCGCGTTGTTGGGAATGTAATAGGTCTTGTAGAACGCGCGGATCTCGTCGGGCGTGATCCGGCGGAGGTCCTCGACCCAGCCGATGATCGGATGGCCATAGGCGTGGTTCTTGTAGGCCAGCGACGACACCTCTTCGCCGAGAAACCCGCCGGGATCGTCCTCGGTGCGCGTGCGCCGCTCCTCGATCACGACCTCGCGCTCGGAATTGATCTCGCGGGCGTCGAGCAGCAGATTCTGCATCCGGTCGGCCTCGAGATCGACCACAAGGTCGATCTTGTCGGCGGCGATGTTGACGTAGTACGACGTGACGTCCTGCGAGGTGAACGCGTTGTCCTGACCACCGTTCTGCTCGACCAGCTGGGCAAACTGTCGCGGCCCGTATGTCGGCGTGCCCTTGAACATCATGTGCTCGAGGAAGTGCGCGAGCCCGGTGGCACCTGGATGCTCGTTGCGCGAGCCGACGCGGTACCACATCTGGAACGACACGATCGGACTGCGATGGTCCTCGAGCAACAGCACACGGAGACCGTTGTCGAGGGTGACGGCCACCACCGAATCGGCGGATTGGCCCCACGCGGGCGCGCCAAGGAGCAGCAGGATCGCGAGCACACCGAGCAACCGTCGCATCGACGTGCATTATACGCGCGCGCACGCGGCATCCGCGGCGTGGTGTATGATCGGGCGTCATGCGGCTCTGGCTGGCGCTCGTCATGCTCCTCGTCGGGCCGGGCAGCGCTGCCGCCGAATCGTGCACGGAGCCGCTCACGGTGGTCTTCGAGCGCGTCTCACCCGCCGTCGTGTCGATCCAGGCCATGAAGATCAACAAGGCCAAGCCGCAGCGCCGGTTCGAGACGATCGTCGGTTCGGGCGTCATCATCGAGAAGGACGGCCAGATCCTCACCAACGCCCACGTCGTCGACGGCGCCGCCTCGCTCACGGTCACGCTCGACTCAGGCAACCGCGTCACCGCGCGCATCCTCGGGCTCGATCCCGTGCTCGATCTCGCCCTGTTGCGCGTGGACTTCGCGGTGCCGCTGCCGGCGGCGCGACTCGGCGACTCGGCCGGCGTGCGCGTGGGCGACGAAGTGGTGGCGATCGGCAACCCCCTCGGTCTCGACCAGACGATGACGCGCGGCATCGTGAGCGCGCTGAACCGCCTGCTGCCCGGTATCTCCGACGAGCCGATGATCCAGACCGATGCCCCTATCAACCCGGGCAACTCCGGGGGGCCTCTCGTCGATCGCTGCGGCAACGTGGTCGGCATCAATACGCTCATCTCGGAGGACGCGCAGTCGATCGGCTTCGCCGTGCCAGTGAGCGCGGCCAAGACGGTCTTGCGCGATCTGCGTGAGGTCGGCCGCGTCGTCCGGCCGTGGCTGGGAATGCAGGGCCGGGCCGTCGACAATCGGCTCGGCGCCGTCGTCCGCATTCCGGTGACGCCCGGCTACCTCGTCGAAGTCGTCTACGACGGCTCGCCGGCGGACCGGGCGGGCGTCCGCGGTGGGAACCTCTCGGTGGCCGTCCAGGGCGAGGAATACCTGCTCGGCGGCGACATCCTCACCCAGATCAACGGCACGCCGATCCGCTCGCACCAGGACTACGTCGCCCGGGTGAAGACCCTGCGCGTGGGGCAGCGCGTGAAAATCGTGGTCGTTCGCGACGGCGCGCCGCGCGAGCTCTCGCTCACCGTCTCCGAGCGGCCTCGCCTGCCCTCAGACCTTTCGGATTAGTCCGCGAGCAGCTTCCGGGCGGTGACGAAGACGCCGCGCAGCATCGGCCGCGTGAGCTTGCCGGTGAATGTGTTCTGCTGCGAGGGATGGAAGGACGCGAGCAGCGTGACGCCGTCGCCCAGCCGGGTGACGGAGCCGTGCGCGAACACCGGCTTCGTCAGCGGCGGCGCGGCGCGCATTTCTCGGCGGGCGCGGAGGTAGGCGTCCCAGCCGATGCGCCCGAGTCCGACCACCAGCCGCACACGGTCGAGCAGCCGAAGCTCCTCCAGCAGATAGGAACGGCAGGCCTGCATCTCCTCGGGCAGCGGCTTGTTGCCGGGGGGCGCGCAGCGGATCGTCGCCGTGATGTAGGCATCCATCAGCTCGAGGCCATCCGCGGCGTCGACCGAGGTCGGTTGGTTGGCGAACCCCGCGTGGTGGAGTGCCTCGAAGAGCCAGTCGCCGCTGCGGTCGCCGGTGAACATCCGTCCCGTGCGGTTGCCGCCGTTGGCGGCCGGCGCGAGCCCCACCAGCAACAACCGGGCGCGGGGATCACCGAAGCCGGGCAGCGGTCGCGCCCAGTAGTGCTGACCCGCGTAGCGGGGCGGCGGCGCGACGCCGGCGGCCTCGCGATGCTGGACGAGCCGCGGACAGCGGCGACAGCGGATGATCCGCGCGGCCAACCGCTCGAGACGCGTCGGACTTTGCAATGCGGCCGGATTGTGCCACGGTGACTGTCATGGCGCCATCGCGCGAGCGCGGCCGCCGGGTTCCAGCGATCATCGTCCACGGCGGGGCCGGCGCCGCTCCCTCGGATCGCGACGAGCTGCGCGAGCCGATGCGGTCGGCGGCGCGAGCCGGATGGGCGGTGCTCGTCGCCAACGGCACCTCGCTCGACGCCGTCGAAGCGGCGGTGCGCGTCCTCGAGGATCATCCCCGCTTCAACGCCGGCCTCGGCTCCGTGCTGACCGAGGCGGGCCGCGTCGAGATGGACGCCTCCATCATGGAAGGCGATCGGCTGGGCTGCGGAGCGGTCGCCGCGGTGTCGCGCGTCGCGAATCCCGTGACCCTCGCGCGTCGCGTTCTCGACGACGGCCGGCACATCCTGCTCGTCGCCGAGGGCGCCGAGGCGTTCGCCACGCTCGCCGGCGTGCCGCAGTGCGATCCGGCCGTGCTGATCACCGAGCGCCAGCGCAGGCGGCTGCGTGACCACCTCGCGGTCACACCGACGGGAACGGTCGGTGCAGTCGCCCTCGATCGCCACGGGACCGCGGCGGCGGCGACGTCGACCGGCGGCATACTCGGCAAGCGTCCGGGGCGCGTTGGCGACAGCGCGCTGATCGGGTCGGGCACGTACGCCGACAGCACGCTCGGCGCGGTCTCGTGCACCGGCGACGGCGAGGCGATCATCCGCGTCGTGCTCGCGCGGCGCGCGCTCGAATATCTCAAAGAAGCCGACAACCCCGACTACGCGAGCCGGGTGGCCGTCGACCTTCTCGTCGAAGAAGGGCGGGGCGAGGGCGGGCTCATCGTCGTCGACTGGCGGGGACGGACGGGCTACGCGCATTCGACGCCGTTCATGCCGGTCGCGTGGATGTCACCCGCCGCCGGGGATGCGATGGTGCCGTTCTGATGGACACCGTCGACTTCTCCGCCGTCGAGGCGGCACGCCGACGACTGCGCGACGCCATCGTGCAGACACCGTGCCCGTACTCGCAGACGCTGTCGGAGCTGACAGGCGCGCGCTGCTTCGTGAAGCTCGAGAATCTTCAGATGACCGGCTCCTTCAAGGAGCGCGGCGCCGCCAATCTCCTCTTGCAGCTTGCGCCGGACGAGCGACGTCGGGGCGTCATCGCGGCCAGCGCCGGCAATCACGGTCTGGCCGTCGCCTTCCATGCCGCGCGGCTCGGGATCCCGGCGACCATCGTGATGCCGGAGTACGCGCCGCTGATCAAGGTCACGAATGCCCGACGCTACGGCGCCGACGTCGTGCTCCACGGCTCGAACTTCGACGAGGCGTACGAGCACGCCCGCGGCCTCGAGGCCGAGCGCGGCCTCATCTTCGTGCACCCGTTCGACGACCCGCGCGTGGTGGCCGGACAGGGAACGCTCGGCCTTGAAGTGCTCGAGCAGCTTCCCGACGTCGAAGCGCTCATCGTCCCGGTCGGCGGCGGCGGTCTCATTGGCGGCGTGGCCCTGGCCGTGAAGACCCTGCGCCCCGATGTGCAGGTCATCGGCGTGCAGGCGGCCGCGCTACCGGCCATGTCGCGCTCGCTTCAGGCGGGCGAGCGCGTGCGCGTGGACCCGGCGCCGACCATCGCCGACGGCATCGCGGTGCGGCGAGTTGGCGCCCTCACCTTCGAGCTGGCCCGCGCGTGGGTCGACCGCGTGGTCACGGTGGACGAAGAGGAGCTCTCGAACGCGGTGTTGCTCCTGCTCGAGATCGAAAAAACCGTCGTCGAAGGCGCGGGGGCGGCGCCGCTCGCCGCCCTGCTGAATCGTCCGCTCGGCCTCGAACGGCGCCGGGTCGCCCTCGTGCTGTCCGGCGGCAACATCGACGTCACCATGCTGTCGCGGATCATCGAGCGCGGCCTGGTCAAGGACGGCCGGCTCGTGCGCCTGGGGGTCCTGCTGCGCGACGTGCCGGGCGCGCTCGCGCAGCTCACGGCCCTCGTCGCTGAAGAGCACGCCAACATCCTCGAGATCATTCACGATCGCGCGTTTTCGCGCCACGCCGCCATCGGTCAGACGGAGGTCGAGCTGACGCTCGAGACGTCCGGTCCGAAGCAGATCTCGGCGGTCAAGCGCCGCCTGGAAGCGGCGGGCTATCTCGTCGAAGACCGCGGCGCCTGAGGTGGCGCCGGAGGGAGCGCGCTGGCGATCAGCGCGCGCGCCTGGTCGGCCAGATCGCGCGCCGCGGCGCGCGGGTCGGCGCCCGGTGTCGCACGCAACGCCGGATGGTAGGTGATCGTCATCTTTCCCCGCCGGGGCAGCGCGCGCTGTGGTGGCCAGGCTTCGAAGCCGCCGGAGATCGTGACCGGTAATACGGTGGCGTCGAGCGTGACGGCGAGACGAAACGCCCCCAGCTTGAAGCGCCCGAGGCTCCCGTCGAAGCTACGGCCACCCTCCGGAAAGATCATCACGGCCGCCCCGTCCTGCACCAGCCGTCGCGCCTCGCGCACCGCGCCGGGGTCGTTGGAATAGATGTCGACGGGGAAGGCGCGCAGGATGCGGATGAGCTGGCCGAGCAGCGGGACGTCGAACAGCCGATCCCAGGCCATGTAGTAGACGCGCCGCCGGACCGGGATGGTGACCAGCGGCGGATCGGCGTACGTCTGATGGTTCGGCGTGATGATGAGGCCGCCCTCGCGTGGGATGTTCGCGACGCCGCGGAACTCGAGCCCGAACCACGCGCGGGCGGTGAGGCGCATCGCCGGCCGGAAGACGTCCAGGATCGGGGTTCGCAGCACGGCCCTAGCGTACAAAAAAAACGGGGCCGGGATCGCTCCCGGCCCCGCCAGGGTATTGCGCGCGTGATAAGTCTAGTCGTCGTCCTCGTCGCCGGCGCCGACCTCGACCGTCTCCAGCTGCCGGCCGTAGCGCTCGATGCGATCCTGGCAGCGGACGCACGTCTGAACTTCCGGGAGAGCGTGCAGGCGGGCGGGCGCGATGTCCTCACCGCATTCCACGCAGGTTCCGTACTCACCGTCGTTCAGCCGATCGAGCGCCGCTGCCAGCGCGTTCACTCGCTCCACCAGCAGTTCCCGCGTCGCGAAGCCGATTTCCCGGCGCTCGTTGGCCTGGATCTCGTCGACCTCGTCGGCGTACGACCAGTGCTCACCGGTCGGACCCAGCAGCTCCTCGAGGGCCGCCACGCCGGCCATGTGGCGCAGCCGCGCCGCCGCCGTTCGCAGCTCCTGCTCCAGCCTCTTCCTGGTATCCATTGCCTCTCCCTTCGTGCTCGGGACGGGCACAGGCTGCAACGCTTGTGCCGCACTTGAGACGCAGGAGTGGCGTCAGAGATTCACAAGAAAATTGCGTGTTTCTGGTCAGACCTCTCACCGCCGCGGCGTCTCGGAGTACAGATTGACCGAGCCGCGTGGGCAGACTGGCACGAGACGCTCGCTCAGACGGTCGCC
>DASTCJ010000218.1:0-77659 GCA_035605575.1 Candidatus Methylomirabilota bacterium | reverse complement strand
AGGTGGGAGCAAGCGTGGCCGCGTCGAACTCGACCGAGGCATTGCGGGCGCGCGCATGCGTCGAGGCGAAGCTGCGCAGCGGCTCGAGATGCGTGGTGGCGACCACGAGCGCGCCCCGGTCGGCGAGAGCTTCGAGGATGGCCTGCGCGAGGGCCGCGCCTTCGTCCGGATCGGTGCCGGCCCCGAGCTCGTCGAGGAGCACGAGCGAGTGGTCGTCGACCGAGTCGAGCACCTGTCGGACCTGTTTCACGAAAGCGGAGAACGTCGAGAGATTTTCCGCGACCGACTGGTCGTCGCCGATGATCGCGAAGAGCCGGCCGAAGATCGGAAGCCGCGAGTGATCGGCGGCGGGGACGTGGCAGCCGGCCTGCGTCATCAGCGACAGCAACGCGAGGGTCTTCAGCGCGATCGTCTTGCCGCCGGCATTCGGCCCCGTGATCAGGAGCAGCGGGAGCTCCGGCGACAGCAGCAGATCGACGGGTACGACTGCCCGTGCCGGGTCGCGCCACTGCTGCGCGAGCAGGAGCGGATGCCGCGCCGCCTTGATCTCCACCCGTCCGTCACGGTCGAGCACGGGGACGGTCGCCGCCATTCGCTCGGCCAGCTGCGCGCGCGCGAAGACCCAGTCGATATCACCGATCGTCTCGACGACGTCGGCGATCGCTCGAGCATGCGCACGCACGCCGTCGGTGAGTTCGGTGAGCACGGCCAGGATCTCGTGCTCCTCGTCGCGCAGCAGTCCGACGAGGTCGTTGTTGGCCTCGACGACGGTCTCGGGCTCGACGAAGAGCGTCTGCCCGCTCTGCGAGCGATCGTGCACGATTCCGCGCAGACGCCCACGCGCCTCGGCTCGCAGCGGCACGACGTAGCGGCCATGGCGGACGGTGACGAAGCGATCGGCGAAGACGCGCTCGCCCTCGCTCTGCACGAGCCGTTCGAGATCGGCTACGAGCCGCCGCCGTCGCTCGCGGATGTCGCGGCGCACCTGCGCCAGTCGCGCGCTCGCCTTGTCCGTCAGCGCGCCATCGTCATCGAGCGCCTGACGGAGGCGATCGCGCAGCTCCCGCAAGCGCGGCAGGCTCTCGGCGGTGGCGGCGAGCGCGGGCGCGACCGGCTTCACGGCGCCGGCATAGGCGACGAGCCGGGATGCGCAGTCGAGAAGGGGCACGAACAGCAAAAGGTCGGTGCCGTCGAGCGCGGTGCCCTCGGCGCCGGCGCGATCGAGCGCGGGCCGCACGTCGTGGACACCGTCCAGCGGCGGCGCGCCTTCCAGCGCGAGCGCACGGCGAGCTTCCGTCGTGAGATCCAGCGCGGCTTGGACTTCGCTCGTCTCGGTGAGGGGACTGGCCGTGAGCGCCCGGTCACGTCCCATCTCGGTGCGGGCATCAGAAGCGAGGAGGGTCCGGATAGCGTCCCACTCGATCCCGCGTCCCCAGATTCGGCCTACCTCCACCTTCGCCTCACTCGCCCCCATCCGGGCGGATGGGAGTGCTGGCGGTACCGTCCGGAGTGTTGCCGCGGCTAATCGGCCATCCGCTCCCGCCGCTTCGCCTTCTTGCGTGCGGCGAGGGCCTTGCGCTTGCGCCGAACGCTGGGCTTTTCGTAATGCTGGCGCTTTTTGAATTCGGAGAGGAGCCCGGCCTTTTCACACTGCTTCTTGAAGCGCTTCAGCGCGCTTTCGAAAGACTCATCGGGCTCGACGATTACCTTGGTCACTCGGCTCCCCCTCAAGCGGTCACAGGGCTGGTGGATAAATGTCAACTATATACCATGCGGCTACACCCCGGGCAATCGAAGGCGCGTCCTCTCTGCTAGACTGCGCCGAGCCTACACCGTGACGACACTCGTTGCACCGCCAGTGTGGACGGTCGGCCCGTTCGTGGTGATGCTGCTGGCCATCGCGATTGGCCCGCTCGCGGCGCCGCACTGGTGGGAGTCCAACCGCAACAAGCTCCTCGTGTCCGCCGTGCTCGGCGCGCCCGTGCTCTTCCTCTATCTATGGCGGCGGCCCGTCGTCGTCCTCGCCACGGCGGAGGAGTACGTCTCGTTCATCGTGCTCCTCGCGGGCCTCTACGTCATCTCGGGCGGGATCCTGCTGCGCGGTGACGTGCAGGCGACGCCGCTCATCAACACGGCGTTTCTCGGCGTCGGCGCGGTGATCGCGTCCTTCATCGGCACGACCGGGGCGTCGATGCTGCTGATTCGCGCGGTGTTGCAGACGAATCGCGAGCGCCGGCACGTCCGGCACACGGTCATCTTCTTCATCTTCCTCGTGTCCAATATCGGCGGCATGCTCACGCCGCTCGGCGACCCGCCCCTGTTCCTGGGCTACCTCCAGGGCGTGCCCTTTGCGTGGACGTTTCGCTTGTGGCCGCAATGGCTCTTCATGTCGAGCGTGCTGCTGATCGGGTACTTCTGCTGGGACACGCGTCAGTACGCGCGCGAGACGCCGGCCGCGCTGCGGCGCGATCGCACGCAGATCGAGCCGCTGCGCGTTCGTGGTGCGGCCAACGTGCTGGGACTGGCGCTCGTCGTGCTCGCGGTCGCCTTCCTGCACGCGCCGTGGCGTGAGATCGCGATCGCGATCGTGGCCTCGGTGTCGCTGTGGCTGACGCCGGCCGCGATCCGGCGCGCCAACTCGTTCACGGCGTCTCCGATGATCGAGGTCGCCGTGCTGTTCTTCGGCATCTTCCTCACCATGATCCCCGCGCTGGAGCTGCTGCGCGCGCGCGGTGGCGAGCTCGGCGTGCGCGAACCCGCAGAGTTCTTCTGGGTGAGCGGCGTGCTGTCGTCGGTCCTCGACAATGCGCCGACCTATCTGACGTTCCTCGCATTGGCCCAGGGACTGGGACTGGCCGACGAGGTGGTCGGCGTTCCGCACGCAATCCTGGCCGCGATCAGTGTCGGTGCGGTCGCCATGGGCGCCAACACGTACATCGGAAACGCGCCGAACTTCATGGTGAAGGCGATCGCGGACGAGGCGAAGCTGCGCATGCCAAGCTTCTTCGGCTACATGATCTACAGCGGCGCCATCCTGCTGCCGCTGTTCATCGTCACCACGGTGCTGTTCTTCCGGTGAGCGACGCTCGCGTGCTCGTACTGCCGGGCTACGGCGACTCGGGGCCCGACCACTGGCAGAGCCGGTGGGAAGCGACCGATTCGCGCGTGCGCCGTGTGGTGCAGCGTGACTGGCTCGAGCCGAAGCTCGACGAGTGGCTGACCGTGCTGGACCGGGCGATCGTCGCCTGCGGCTCGCCACCGGTGCTGGCGGCGCACAGTCTCGGCTGCGTTCTCGTCGCGCATTGGGTCCAGCGCACCGCCCGCCGCGTCGGCGGAGCGCTGCTCGTCGCGCCCGTGGACGTCGACGCGACGGCGGCGGCGATCCCCGAGGTCGCGAGCTTTGCGCCGGTGCCGCTGATCAATCTGCCGTTCCCGACCATCGTGGTCGCCAGCGACGACGATATTCACGTGAGCGGCGAGCGTGCCCAAGCGTTCGCCCGTGCCTGGGGAAGTCGCTTCGTGCCGCTGCGCGGTGCCGGTCACATCAACGGGGAGTCGGGCTTCGGGCCGTGGCCGCAGGGCCACGCGCTGCTCGAGGAGCTCGTGCGCGGGACGCGCTAGCTCTTCGAGACGAGATCGAGCACGCGGGCGGCGGCGGTGGCCACGGCCGCCGCCACCGTCTCTTCCTCCTCCGCCTCGAAGCCGGTGAGCACATGGTCGGGCACTTGCGCCTTGTGCGGCGGCCGGCCGATACCGATCTTCACGCGGCGGATTCCTTCGGTGCCGAGGGCGTCGATCACCGATTGCACGCCGTTGTGCCCGCCGGCACTGCCCTTGAGCCGCGTGCGCACTTTGCCGAGCTCCATGTCGATGTCGTCGTAGACGAGCACGAGGTCGTCGGCGGTGGCGCCGAGACTGTGCAACACGCGGCGAACCGCCGGACCGGTGACGTTCATGAAGCTCTGCGGCTTCACGAGGTAGAGGCTGTCGCCCCGCCAGCTGGCGCGGGCGACGTGCGCGACGCGCTCGGGCCGGAAGACCTTCTTGAGCTGCGCCGCGAGGGCGTCGAGGACGCGCTGGCCGATGTTGTGGCGGGTGTCCCGGTACTCCGGGCCCGGATTGCCGAGTCCCACCACGACATGGACCACGCCGGTCGGTTACTTCTCGGGCTTCTTCGGGGCCGCCGCCTTCTTGCCGCCTTCCGCCTCGGCGGCTGCGGCCTCTTCCTTCGGCTTGCGCTCGGTGAGGACCTCCGGCTCGGCCGGCGTGACGGCCGCCGTCGCGACGGGAGCCGCGACCTCTTCTGCCATCGGCGGAGACACGGTGGCCACCGCCTGCCCCGGATCGTTGGTGATGCGGACCCCGTCCGGCGGGCGAAGATCGCCGACGGTCAGCACGTCACCGATGGCGAGATTCGTGACATCGGCGTGGATGCGCTCCGGAATGTTGGTCGGCAGACAGGACACCTCAACCTCGTGCATGACGAGGTTCAAGATGCCTTTCGTATCCTTCACGCCGACCGCCTCGCCGATGGGATGCACGGCGACGCGCACGGTGATGGCGCGATCGGCCGACACCTCCTGCAGATCGACGTGCAGCAGGGCATCCGAGACGGGATCGAACTGCATGTCGCGGATGATGGCCATCAGGCTCGCGCTGTCGCCGTCGAACTTCAGCGTCAGCAGCTGCGTCGATCCCTCGTGGCCGTGGATGATGCGCAGCACCGCGCGCGGGTCGACGGTGATGGTCTGCGGTTTGGCGCCGCCGTACAGAATGGCCGGAACGACTCCGGCTCGACGCAGCTTGCGGACGACGGACTTTCCCGTCCCCTCGCGGCGCCTGATCATCAGCTCTTGCATCTTCATGGCTCTCGCTCCTTCACACGAACAGCGTCGAAACCGATTCTTCGTCGTGGATGCGTCTGATCGCCTCGCCGAGCAGCGGCGCCACCGTCAGGACCGTCACGCGGGCGGCGCGCTTGCCGTCGCTGACGGGGATCGAGTTCGTCACCACGACTTCCTCGAGTGGCGAGGCCTTGATGCGGTCCACCGCCGGCCCCGACAAGACCGGGTGAACGCCGCAGGCGAGAATCCGCCGGGCGCCCTCGCGCTCGAGCGCCGACACGGCCTGCACGAGGGTGCCGGCGGTGTCGATCATGTCGTCGATGACGACCGCGTCCTTGTCGGCGACATCACCGATCAGGTGCATGGCCACCGCCGCTCCCGGCTTGTCGCGGCGCTTGTCGATGATGGCGAGGCTCGCATTCAACCGCTTGGCGATGGCGCGCGCGCGCTCGACGCCGCCGGCGTCAGGGGACACGATCACCGGCTGCTGGAGGTCCTTCTTGCCGAGATAGTCGATGATCACCGGCGCCGCGAACAGGTGGTCGACCGGGATGTTGAAGAATCCCTGGATCTGCCCGGCGTGCAGGTCCAGCGCGAGCACGCGGTCGACGCCGGCCGCCTCGAGCAGATCGGCCACCAGCTTCGCGGAGATCGGTACGCGCGGCTGCACCTTGCGGTCCTGGCGCGCATAGCCGTAATACGGCAGCACGGCGGTGATGCGATGCGCCGACGCCCGCTTGAGGGCGTCGATCATGATCAACAACTCCATGAGCGTGTCGTTGACGGGCGGGCACGTGGGCTGGATCACGAACACGTCCGCGCCGCGAACGTTTTCGTTCACCTGCACGTAGACCTCGCCGTCCGAGAAGCGCGTCACCTCGGCATCCGAGAGCGGCACGCGGAGGTACTGTGCGATCTCCTCGGCCAGCGGTCGATTGGCGTTGCCGGTGAACAGCTTCAGCTCGTAGGACATGAGCGCCTCGCCCTCGTCGGTGTGGCAGGGGCGGGAGGATTCGAACCTCCGAATACGGGATCCAAAGTCCCGCGCCTTACCGCTTGGCCACGCCCCTTCATCACCGTTTCGCTCCGTTCGCCACCAGCCGCACGGCGGGACCGGTCAGAGTCCGCACCGCCCAGCACTCCCACGATCCACGCGCCACCCGTGCCCGGATCTGACGCGCCTGCTCGTAGGAGCGGGCCACGCCGAACACGGTCGGGCCGCTGCCCGACATGAGCGCACCGAGCGCGCCCGCCGCGACCAGTGCCGCACGCATCTGCACGACCTGCGGGAAGACGGCCGCGGCCGCCGCTTCCATCCCATTGTAGAGGCTTGCCGCGATGCGGGCCGGGCTGCGGCCCAGCGACCCCAGGAGCGTCCGGGTGGCCGCGCCGTCAGAGTACATCGCCGGCGTCAAACGGCCGTACATCTCGGCCGTGCTCGCGGGGAACCTCGGATTCACGAGCACCAGCGCCATCGAACGTCCGGTCAGCGGTTCCACTTTCTCTCCGCGACCGGTGGCCAGGGCGGCGCCGCCGCGCAGGAAGAATGGCACGTCAGAGCCGAGTGTGGCCGCCACCTGGTCCAGTCGCTCCAGCGGCCAGTTGAGTCGCCAGAGCCGGTTGAGTCCAAGCAGTACGCCGGCGGCATCGGTTGAGCCTCCCCCGAGGCCGGCCGCGACGGGGATCCGCTTGTCGAGCTGGATGTGGACACCGCCACGAGCTCCCGCCGCCTCCTTGAGCGCGGCGGCCGCCCGCCACGCGAGGTTGCTCGCATCGGTCGGGACCAGCGCGGAATCGCTCCGCAGCGCGAGGTCATCGGCATCGTCGAGGATGATGCGATCCGAGAGATCGACCGCCTGCAGCACGGTGGCAATCTCGTGATACCCGTCAGCCCGCTTGCCGAGGACCTCCAGAGTCAGGTTCACCTTGGCCGCGGCCCTGAGCACCAGGCGATGGGCGCTTCCCGACTCCTTCGACAAGGCACGAAAGGCTAACACGCGTACCCACGAGGGTCAACGGATGCTGTGTACTTTCGCGTCCTTGGGCGGCGTCAGCACGAATCGCTCGGGATCGACGCCGCTGTTCAGCACGAGTGTGCGATACCGGATCGTCGCCGTCACGTAGCCCTGGCCGGCCGAAACGTCGAGACCGGTCAGCGCACCGTCCTCGGCGCGGAGAAACCGGATCTCGGCCTCGGCTCGGCCGCCGACGATGTTCACCCGGTTCACGACGCCGGTCGAGAAATCCATCCACACGCGCTGCTCGTGATAGCGACCGATGAGGTTGATCGACGGGCCATCGGCGTCGGGCGCGAAGATCTCCGCGATCCTGAGGTCTTTGGGCGGCACCACGCGACCGGAAAGGACGGCGACGAGATCATCGGGCTCGAACGGCAGGCTCAGCACCGACGCTGCCGTCTCGACGGTCGCGGGGCCGGTCGTCACCTCGTTGGTGGTCGCGTTGTAGGCCACGAGCTCCGCGTCTTTCACGGTGACGAGCAGAACCGGCTGACCGAACGGCGAGATGGCCTCGAACCGCAGCGAGGCCGGGGTCTTCGACAGCAACACGCCGGTGAAGCGCTGCTCCGACGAGCCCTTCTTCACGGTGATGTCGGCGAGGGCCCGCAAATCCGACAGTGCGTGCCAGTGCCCGACGAGGAGATCGATGGCCCGCCGGGCGTCTTCGGAGACCGGCGTCCGCGGCGGCGGCGGCGCGATGGTACAGCCGGTCAGCACCCAGGCGACGAGCGCGCTACTGAGAAGCCTTCGAGCGCTCACCGTGCACACGGCGGAGCCGTGACTTGGCATCCTGGACCTTCTTGGCCACGCCATCCGCAGTCGGATCGAGCGCGAGTGACTTCTCCCAGGCGTTGACCGCGTCTTCGTCGAAGCCGTTCTTGGCGTACGCCTCGCCGAGATGGTCGAAGATGACCGGATCCTCCTTCGCCTTCTCGACGGCGCGCTTGAGCTCGCGCAGCGCGTCGGGGTAGCGGCCCTGCTGGAAGTACGCCCAGCCGAGGCTGTCGATGAAGTACCCGTTCTCCGGCTCGAGGTCGAGCGCCTTCTTGATCAGCGACACCGCCTCCTCGAGGTTTTGCCCGCGCTCGGCGTACATGTAGCCCACGTAGTTGTAGGCCTCGGCGTGCTTGGGATCGAGGGCGATGACGCGACGGAAGGCGCGCACGGCGTCGTCGAACTTCGCTTGCTTCTCGAGGACGACGCCCACCTGGAAATTGAGGTCCCGGTTCTTGTCGTCGAGCGAGAGCCCTTCCTGCAGCGTCTCGAGCGCGCGGTCGTATTCCTTGGCGCGGAAGTAGGCGGTGCCGAGATAGAGGAAGAGCTCCGGGCGACGTGGCTCGAGGTTCACCGCCTCGCGGAGGACGGCGATCGACTCGTCGAAGCGCTTACTCCGGCTGTGCAGGAATCCGAGCTGGACACGGGCGTCGATCGAGCGCGGGTCGCTGCGCAGAATGCGCTCGAGCTCGACACGCGCCTCTGCATCCTTGCCGGCGTCCATGTAGGCGGTGGCGAGGAAGTACCGCGCGCGCAGATTCGTCGGCTCGAGCATGACCACGCGGCGGAAGGCGTCGATGGCGCGGTCCCAGAGCTTCTGCTCGTAAAAGACGGCGCCGAGCTTCATCCACACGCGCGCATCGCGCGGCGCGAGCTCGGCCAGCTGCTCGATCTCCGCCTGCGCTTCCTCGTAGCGGCCGAGCCGGATCAAGAGGTCGCCCAGCCGCTCGACGAACGCGGGATTGTCCGGGTTCGACTTCACCGCTTCGCGGTAGGTCTCGATGGCTTCTTCGGCGCGGTGCCGAGACTCGTACACGTAGCCGAGCGCTGTCCAGGCGCCGTCGTGATCGCTATCGAGCTCCACGGCGCGCTTCAAGCGCGCAATGGCCTCGTCCCAGTTTTCCGTCTCGATGGCCAGGCGACCGAGCAGGAAATGCGCCTGCGCGAGGCGCGGCTGCCGGTCCACCAGACGCAGCAGCACGCTGCGCGCGCGGTCGTACGCCTTCTGCTCGACCTGATAGCGCGCCAGGGTCAGGTACGCGTCCTCGCTGGCGGGATTGAGCGTGATGGCGCGCTCGAGCTCCGCCTCGGCCTCCGCGTACTTCTTCTGCGCGCGGAGCAGCTCCGCCAGCGTGATGTGCGGCTGCGCGTCGTTCGGCGCAAGCTGAACCGCCTTGCGGGCGGCCGCCAGCGCCTCCGCCGGCTGGTCCGCGCGCACGAGCCACTGCGCGAGCTGCGTCCACAGGAACGCCGAGTTCGGATCGCGCTTGAGCGCCTCCTGCAGCAGCGGGACGGCGTCACGGAAGCGCCCGGCGTGCACGAGCATCTGCGCAGCCGCGAAGTCGTAATACGCGTCGGCCTGCGGGTCGCGCGCCATGACGGTGAGACGGCCCGGGTTGCCGTCGTCGTCGACCGCCTTGGCCGTGCGCGACAGCGAGGCGCACGCGGTTGTGGCGAGGCACAGGAGGAGAATCACCGAGCCGCGGACGCCGTTCATTCTGCAGCACCTCGTACGCCCGCGTCGAATCGTCGCGCCGTCGTGAGGAGACGGCGCGCGACGTCGGCGAGCGCGGGATCGGAAATCGCCGAGGCCGCCTCGTCGATGTCGCGACGATCGTCATCCGTGAGCACCGTGGAGCGGAGCTCATGCCGCGACGATCGGGACCGAGGCTCGGTCTCGAACGTGCCAAGCGTGAAGCGAAGCGAGCGGACGGCCGGGTGCTCGGCAGCGAGGCGCGCGGTGAGCTGGGGTGCGCGCAGCGTCAGCTCGTGCAGCCACGGAGAGTTGTCGACCACGACGTGGAGGCATCCGTTCGTCAACGACTGCGGACGCGTGCGTCGCGCCATGTCCGCACCGACGAGGACGGCCCACGCGCGACGAATGTGGTACTCGGGAAGCCGATCGGAGAGCTGCGGGACCGCATGGATGAGCACGTCGGCGACGGCGCGGGGCGTCCTCTGCTTCATCATCCTCGGGTATTCTACACCCCGAAGTGCCTGCCAAATTGACTGCTTTCTGACCGACCTTTATAGTGGCCGGTACCCATGGCAAAACCGCGTCGCGGCGAGACGCTCGAGCTCGCAATCGACGACCTCGCGTTCGGCGGTGAGGGCGTCGGCCGCGTCGACGGCTACGTCGTGTTCGTGCGCGGCGGGCTCCCCGGCGATCGTGTGCGCGTCCGCGTCACCGAGGCGCGTGGTCGGTTCGGGCGCGCCGTCATCCAGGACGTGCTCGTCGCGTCCCCCGACCGCGTAGAGCCGCCGTGTCCGTACTTCGGACGCTGCGGAGGCTGCCGCCTGCAGCATCTCGCCTATCCGGCACAACTCGCCTTCAAGGAGAAGCAGGTGCGCGACTGCCTGGAGCGGCTCGGCGGAACCGGCGACTTCGAGCTCCGCCCGATCCTGGCTGCACCGGAGCCGTACGGCTACCGGAACAAGATGGAGTTCACCATCGCCGGTGATCCGGTCGCACTGGGACTCCATGTCTTCGAGCGCTACGACGTCGTGCTCGACATCGAGCGCTGCCTGCTGGAGTCGGAGACGATGAACGCGCTCCTCCACGAGTTCCGCCGGCAGCTGCGCGAGCGCGCCCTCTCCGTGTGGGATCCGCGCACCGAGCGTGGGCTCCTGCGGTTCGTGATGATGCGGGAGGGTCGCCACACCGGTGAGTCGATGGTCAACATCGTTGCCGCCGCGCCCGACATCGAGACGCTGACGCCCGTCGCGGACGCGCTGCGCGCGCGGGTCCCGTCGACGGCGAGCGTCGTCCTCAATGTGAACGCGAAGAAGGCCAGCGTGGCGGTCGGCTCGGAGGAGCATCTGCTCTCCGGTCGCGACCACATCACGGAGTCGCTCGATGGCGTCGTCTTCCAGGTCTCGGCCAACTCGTTCTTCCAGACGAACAGCCGCCAGGCCGAGCGGCTGTTCGCGATCGTCGAGAGCGCCTGCGCGCTCGACGGCAGCGAGACGCTGCTCGACCTCTATTCCGGCACCGGCGCCATCAGTTTGCTGCTGGCGCGGCGCGTGCGCGCCGTCTATGGCATCGAGCTCGCGGCGGCGGCGGTGGCCGATGCCATTCGCAACGCGCGCGCCAACGGGATCGAGAACTGCACGTTCCTCGCCGGCGAGGTTCGCCACGTCCTGCCGGAGCTGATGCGGCAAGGCGTGCGCGCATCGGTCGTGGTCGCCGATCCGCCGCGCGCGGGATTCCATCCGAAGGCGCTCAGCGCGCTGGCCGCGCTGGCGCCCGAGCGCATCGTCTATGTGTCGTGCAATCCCTCGACGCTCGCGCGAGACGTCGGCGACCTCGTTCGGCAGGGCTACCGCCTGGAATGGGTGCAGCCCGTCGACATGTTTCCGCAGACGCCGCACATCGAGGCGGTCGCCCGGCTCCGTCGCGCGTCATGAAGACGTTCCTCACCCGGCGACTGCTCCAGTCGCTGGTGGTGTTGCTGGGTGTCTCCTTCGTGGTCTTCTTCATCCTGTTTCTGACCGGCGATCCGGCGCTGGTGCTCCTGCCACCGGAGGCGAGCGCGGAGGACATCCGGCAATTCCGGGAACGCATGGGGTTCAACGATCCGTTCATCGTGCAGTACGGCCGCTTTCTCGGCGGCGCCCTCCGCGGCAACTTCGGCGACTCCATCCGTCACGGCGAGCCGGCGTTCCAGCTCGTCGTGGAACGGATGCCGGCGACCTTTCAGCTGGCCGGCGCGGCGCTCGTCATCGCTCTCTGCCTCGCCATCCCGGCCGGAATCCTCTCGGCGATACGGCGGAACAGCGTGCTCGACTACGTGTCCACCGTGGTGGCGCTCCTCGGACAGTCGATGCCCACGTTCTGGCTCGGAATCATGCTGATCCTGCTCTTCTCGGTCCAGCTCCAGTGGCTGCCGTCGTCTGGTCGCGGTGACCTGCGCAACCTCGTCCTGCCCGCCATCACACTCGGTTTGTTCACGACCGCACGCATCACACGGCTCACGCGCTCGGGGATGCTGGAGGTGCTCGGCCAGGACTACATCCGCACGGCGCGCGCCAAGGGCGTCAGCGATTCCCCGGTGGTGTGGAAGCATGCGCTCAAGAACGCCGCCATTCCGATCGTGACCATCGTCGGCATCGAGCTCGGCACCTTGCTCGGCGGCTCCGTCATCACGGAGACGATCTTCGCGTGGCCCGGCGTCGGCCGACTGTCGGTGCAGGCCATCTACAATCGCGACTACCCGGTCGTGCAGGCGGCCGTCTTCCTGCTGGCGACCACGTTCGTCCTCGTCAACGTGGTGGTCGATATCCTTTATACATATCTCGACCCGCGCATCCGCCTGCGATGAGCACGACCGCCCGGGCGCTTGCGCTGCACGAGGAGGTCCGCCCCGCACGCCGCGAGTGGACGCTGCTGCTGCGACGCCTGGGACGTCGGCGTACGGCGGTGTTCGGCGCCATCGTGGTGGCGGTGGTCGTGATCACGGCGGTCGGCGCGCCGTGGGTATCGCCCTTCGATCCGCTCGAGCAATCGATCGGCGAGCGTTTGAAGGTACCCGGCTGGCGCGACCACGCCGGCCACGTGCATCCGCTCGGCACCGACCACCTCGGCCGCGACATCCTGGCGCGGATCATCTACGGTGCACGTCCGGCGC
Organism: Candidatus Methylomirabilota bacterium; assembly: GCA_035605575.1. Classification (GTDB taxonomy): domain Bacteria; phylum Methylomirabilota; class Methylomirabilia; order Rokubacteriales; family CSP1-6; genus AR12. The sequence goes on along the minus strand of DASTCJ010000218.1, from coordinate 65,176 downwards.
TTCTCGTCGGCTTCGCGGCGGTGATGATTTCGGGCCTGCTCGGCATGATCACCGGTCTGCTGGCCGGCTACTTCGGCGGACGCGTCGACGACGTGCTCATGCGCCTGGCCGATATCCAGCTCGCGTTTCCATTCATCCTGCTGGCGATCGCCGTCATCGGCGTGCTGGGCCCGAGCCTCACGACGATTATCTGTGTCATCGGCGTCTCGAGCTGGGTCGTGTACGCGCGCATCGTGCGCGGCGCTGCGCTCTCGCTTCGCGAGCGCGAGTTCGTGCAGGCGGCGCAGGCGCTCGGCGGCGGCGACGGGCGCATCCTCGTACGTCACATCCTGCCGAACGTGTTCACGCCGTGGCTGGTGGTGGCGACGCTCGACATGGCGCGCGTGATCGTGATCGAGTCGGCCCTCTCGTTCCTCGGGCTCGGCGTGCAGCCGCCGGCGGCGACGTGGGGCGGCATGCTCGCCGACGGGCGCGTCTACATCTCCACCGCCTGGTGGCTGGCCACCTTCCCCGGCCTCGCCATCCTGGTGACCGTTCTCGGCATCAATCTCTTCGGCGACGGTCTGCGCGACACGCTCGATCCGCGACTGAAGATCTAGATCGGTTTGGCGGCGCCGCGGCGCCGCCAGCGGAGCACGAGCAGGGCGGCAGCCAGCGGCACGGTGATCCACAACGCGCCGGAGCCGACGCCGCTGGCGAGATTGACGGCGATGATCACCGTGCCGCCGGCGGCGGCCGTCCACAGCAACGCGGTGGTGAGCCGTCGGATCGCCTGGCGCCACCCGACGCGCGCGAGGCTGGCCGCAATCACGGCACCTGCCGCATCGAAGCCGACGTCCCCGACGCTCGGCGTTCGCGACGGCACCGTCGCCTGATGAAGCTCGTCGAGCGAGGCCCAGGCGATTGCCACCAGGATGGCCAGCCAGGCCGCGCGTCGCGAAGACCACCGTCGCTCGCGCGTCAGCGCGATGAACCAGAGCGCCGCGAGCACGCCGTACTCGGTGACGTGGGCTGTTTTGCGGATGAGGGCATGCAGAGCGGCGATATGCGCGGCGCTGGCCCAGGGCAGAAGCCAGTCGAGCAGCGGTCGGAGGATGCTGCCGGTGTTCTCGGCGCTCCAACCTCCCGTCGAGAACCACATGATCATCGCCATCCAAGCGAGGACAGGCAGCCAGATGGTGAGGCGGATCACGCTCCTATGATACAGTCCTGCCGTGCTCGGCGAGATCTTGGACGATCTGCTGATCTCCGCCTCGATGGGTCCGTGCATCACCGCCAGTCGACACTTCCCCGCTCGTGAGCCCGTGTACGCGCCGTTCCCGTCGACCATGGACGCGCGCATCGTCGAGGCGCTGCGGGCGCGGGGCATCGAGCAGCTCTACAGCCATCAGGCGATGGCGTGGGACCTCGTGCAGTCCGGCCGCCACGTCGTCGTCGTCACGCCCACGGCGTCCGGAAAGACTCTTTGCTACAACCTGCCCGTGCTGCAGGCGCTGGTGCATCAGCCAGACGCGCGAGCGCTCTACCTCTTTCCGACGAAAGCGCTCGCGCAAGATCAGCTGGCGGAGCTCGAGCAGCTCGCCAAGCAGCTGCCCGAGATGCGCATGTTCACCTACGATGGGGACACGCCGCAGGATGCGCGCCGGGCGGTGCGCGCGCGCGCGAACCTGGTGCTGACGAATCCCGACATGCTGCACTCGGGCATCCTGCCGCACCACACGAAGTGGGCGGTGCTCTTCCAGAATCTCAGGTACGTCGTCATCGACGAGCTGCACGCCTATCGTGGTGTCTTCGGCTCGCACCTGGCCAACGTTCTGCGGCGGCTGCGCCGGATCTGCGCGCACTACGGGTCGACGCCGCAGTTCATCATGGCCTCGGCCACCATCGCCAACCCCGGCGAGCTCGCCTCGCGGCTCACCGGACATCCCGTCCACGAGCTGGCCGAGAGCGGCGCGCCGCGCGGCGAGAAGACGTTTCTCTGCTACAACCCGCCGGTCGTGAATCCGGAGCTCGGCATCCGCGCGCCCTATCTCGGAGAGGCGGCGAAGCTCGCCATCCGTCTGTTGCGCGACAAGATCGCCACCATCGTTTTCGCGCAGAGCCGGCTGTCCACGGAGGTCTTGCTCACCGCGATCAAGAGCGGCGTGGCCGATCGCGCCACCGGCCACTCGGGTATCGTCCGCGGTTATCGTGGCGGCTATCTGCCGAATCGCCGTCGAGAGGTCGAGCAGGGATTGCGCGGCGGTGACGTGCTCGGCGTCGTGTCGACGAACGCGCTCGAGCTCGGCGTGGACATCGGACATCTGGACGTGGCGTTGATGGCCGGCTATCCGGGCACCATCGCGTCGTTGTGGCAGCAGGCCGGACGCGCTGGTCGGCGGTCGGGCGCCTCGGCGGCCATTCTCGTCGCCTCCAGTGCGCCGCTCGACCAGTTCATGGTCACCCATCCCGACTATCTCTTCGGCACCTCGCCCGAGCACGCGCGGATCAATCCCGACAATCCGTTCGTCCTGGTGAACCATTTGAAGTGCGGCGCCTTCGAGCTGCCGTTCGAGGCCGACGAGACGTTCGGCGACACCGACGTACGCAAGCTGCTCGCGGCTCTCGAGGATGAGGGCGTGCTGCATCGCGCGGGCGAGCGGTATCACTGGGCATCCGAGACCTATCCCGCCGATCACATCTCGCTGCGCACGGTCACCACCGACAACTTCCTCGTGATCGACACGACGGCGCGGGACGAGGCGCAGACGAAGAAGCGGCAAATCATCGCGGAGGTGGACTGGGGCAGCGCGTTTGCCACCATTTATCCCAAGGCCATCTACCTGGTGGAGAGCACGCCGTTCGAGGTGCAGGAGCTCCGCTTCCGCGAGGACGAGGAGAAAGTCGCCTACGTCAAGCGCGTCAACGTCGACTACTTCACCGACGCCATCACGGCCAAGGGCGTGTGGATCCTGCAGCGGTTCGAGGCGCGGCGGCATCCGGCCTATCTCGCGGAGCAAGGCGAGGTGCTGGTGGCCGAGAAGGTGGTCGGCTTCAAGAAGATCAAGATGGGGACGCTCGAGAACGTCGGCTCGGGCGAGGTGGAGCTGCCGCAGCAGGAGAAACAGACGACCAGTGCCTGGCTCACCGTGCCGCCCGAGACGCTCGACCGGGTGAGTCGTTCGCGTGAGGAGCTCATCGATGGCCTGCGCGCGGTCACGTATCTTCTCCACCATCTGGCGCCGATCTTCCTGCTCTGCGACATCCGCGATCTCGGATCGTGGCTCGGCGACACCACCCCCGCCGAGAGCGGCGTGGTAGCCACCCGCGAATCGACGAAGACGCGGCTCATGAGCGCCGCCGAGTTCAAGCCGACCATCTACCTTTACGACGCGCACGCCGGGGGCATCGGCCTCGCGGAGCGTGTCTACGAGATCCTCCCCGACCTGTTGGCGCGCGGGCTCGAGACGCTCGAGGCGTGTGCGTGCGCGTTCGGCTGCCCGTCCTGCGTCGGCCCCGTCAACGAGGTCGGCCGCCGCGCGAAGGCCACCGCCGCCAAGCTCCTTCGCGCGCTCAGCGGCTGATCGGAGGCATGCAGAGCCTCGACGACCTCCGTCGCATCATTCGCCGTATCGAGACGCGACAGCGGCCGGGCACGGAACGCGAGCCCGTCGAGCGCGTCGTCGGCGGCGAGGTGATGGACACGGGCGCGGGACCGCTACTCGTGGTCCGCCACGAGTGGCCGCTCCACCATCGTCACGGTCGCATCCCGCTCGAAGGCCTCGCGCAGGTGCCCATGGAGCTGCTGGGCCGGCTTGCGCGACTCGACGGACCGGTTCCAGAGCCGACGCGGCTCCTCTTCCTCGACACGGAGACGACCGGTCTCGCAGGCGGCACGGGGACGTACGCGTTTCTGGTGGGCGCCGGCTGGCGGGAAGGCGATCGCTTCGTCGTGATGCAGTATTTCATGCGCGACCTGGACGAGGAGCCTGCGCTGCTGGCTGCTCTCGCGCCGGTGCTCGAGCGCGCCTCGGCGCTCGTGACCTTCAACGGGGGTGGCTTCGACGTGCCGCTGCTGGAGACGCGCTTCGTGCTGGGCCGCCGTCGCTGGCCGGCGCTCCTGCCCCACCTCGATCTGCTTCGCCCGGCGCGCCGCGTGTGGGCCGCCTGTTACGACGACTGCCGTCTCGCCACGCTCGAGCGTACGGTGCTCGGCGTGGCGCGCGAGGCCGACGTCCCGGGCGGCCTGATCCCGACGCTCTATTTCGACTGGCTGCGGCTCCGTCGCGCGTCGCCGCTGGCGCGCGTGTTCGCGCACAACCGCGACGACGTGCTCTCGCTCGCGGCGCTCCTCAGCTGGTTCGGCGGGGCGCTCGGCGACACGCCGACGCTGTCCGCCGGGGAGTGGGCCGGTCTGGCGCGACTCTGGGAGGACGTCGATCTGGAGCGCGCGCTGTTCTGTTACCGGACGGCGCTCGAGCGTGGTCTCGACGGCGAGCATGCTCACGTGGTGCGCCTGCGTCTCGCCTGGTGGGAAAAACGGGCCGCGCGCTGGGACGTCGCGTGCGCGCTCTGGGAGGTCGCTGCCCGTCAGGCGGCGTTCGACCCGCGCCCGTGGGAGGAGCTCGCGAAGTTCCACGAGCACCGGCGCCGCGACTTCGCGGCCGCGCACGCCGTCGTCAGCACGGCGCTCGGCCTGGCGCGCGCCTCCGGCGTCCCGCCCCGAGTCGTGGATGCCTTCGACTACCGCCTCGGTCGCATCGAGCGGCGCCTCGCCGCCATCCTTGACCCGGCTTCGCCGGGGCGCGACGAACGCCGGGGGGAATCGAGGCGCGACCCGGCTTCGCCGCGGCGGCGCGACGAGCGTTGGGGGGGATCGAGGCGCGACCCGGCTTCGCCGGGGCGCGACGAGCGTTGGGGGGTGTGGGGGGCCATTTCGGGGCCCCCCACCTAAACAGGCGTTATCGCCGGCTTACCGTCGAGGACAGCGAGGCAGTTCCGCACGGCCAGCGTCGCCATCGCCAGGCGCGTGTCCAGCGATGCGCTGGCGATGTGCGGGGCCAGCGTGACGTTCTTCAATGAAAGCAGCCCCGGATGGATCTTCGGCTCCTCCTCGAACACATCGAGCCCCGCGCCGGCGATCCATCCCTCGCTCAGCGCTTTCACCAGCGCCGCCTCGTCCACGATCGGGCCACGGGCGGCATTGACGAGGATCGCCGTCTTCTTCATCAGGCGCAGGCGCCGCTCGTCGATCAGGTGGCGCGTCTCGGGGATGAACAGCGTGTGGAGGCTGACGAAGTCGGATTCGCGCAGGAGGGTCTCCGGCTCGGCGTAGCTGGCCTTCAGCTCGCGCTCCGCGGCTCCATCGGCCCGGACGGCGTCGTGATAGAGAACGCGCATCCCGAATCCCAGCGCCCGGCGCGCCACCGCGCGCCCGATACGGCCGAAGCCGATGATGCCGAGCGTCTTGCCATGAATGTCGTTGCCCCATAACAGATCCCACTGCCAGCGCGTCCACTGTCCCGAGCGGGCGAACTGATCGGCCTCGACGACGCGTCGCGCGGCGGCCATCAGCAGCGCCCACGCGAAGTCGGCCGTCGTCTCGGTCAGCACGTCGGGTGTGTTCGTGACCACGATGCCCCGCCGCTTGGCTGCCGCGATGTCGATGTTGTTGAATCCGACGGCGACGTTCGAGATGACCTTCAAACCGGGGGCGCCCGCGAGGACCTCCTCGTCGACGGAGCTGATGATGTGGCAGATCAGGCCATCCTTACCCTTGAGGCGGCGGATCAGCTCCGGTTTCGGCAGCGGCTGGTCGGAGTCGTTGAATTCGACCGAAATTTCCTTCGGGACGAGCTCGAGCGCTTGCGGCGGCAAAACATTCGAAATCAAAATACTTTTCGGCATTGAAAGGCCCTCCGATTTTGGGCTTGCGCAACTCGGGCGGCGCCGCTAATATTAGCACTCGCTTTAGACGAGTGCTAATACCAAACCAGTGAGGCCGGGCGCCATGGCGACGACGACCAAGAGCGCGGCGAAGCCGAACCAAGCATCTACCACAACGCAAGGAGGCAGGGGCTCGATGAAGAAGATTCGTCCGCTACACGACCGCATCCTCGTGAAGCGCGAGGAGGAGTCGGAGGAGAAGATCGGGGGCATCATCATCCCGGACACGGCCAAGGAGAAACCGCAGCGCGGGCGCGTGGAAGCCGTAGGCGCCGGCAAGATCGCCGACGACGGCAAGCGCATCCCGCTCGACGTGAAGAGCGGCGACCGCATCCTGTTCGGCAAGTATTCCGGGAATGAAGTGAAGATCGACGGTGACGACTATCTGATCCTCCGTGAGGAAGACGTCCTCGCCATCCTCGAGTAACGATATTTCCACACACTCATCAGGGAGGCACACGATCCATGCCGAAGCAGCTGAAGTTCGATGAAGAGGCCCGGAGCTCACTGCTCCGCGGCGTCAATATCATGGCCGAGGCCGTCAAGGCGACGCTCGGTCCGAAAGGCCGCAACGTCGTCATCGACAAGAAGTTCGGCAGCCCGACGATCACCAAGGACGGCGTCACCGTCGCGAAGGAGATCGAGCTGAAGGACCCGTACGAGGACATGGGCGCCCAGATGCTGAAGGAGGTCGCGTCCAAGACCTCGGACATCGCGGGTGACGGCACCACCACCGCCACCGTGCTCGCGCAGGCCATCTTCCGCGAGGGCCTGAAGAATGTGACGGCCGGCGCCAACCCGATGGGGCTCAAGCGCGGCATCGAGGCCGCCGTGGACGCGGTCAGCGAGGAGCTGAAGAAGCTCTCGAAGTCGACGAAGGACAAGAAGGAGATCGCGCAGGTCGCGACGATCGCCTCCAACAACGACAAGACGATCGGCAATCTGATCGCCGAGGCGATGGAGAAGGTCGGCAAGGACGGTGTCATCACGGTCGAGGAGTCGAAGTCCGCCGACACCGTGCTGGACGTGGTCGAAGGCATGCAGTTCGACCGTGGGTACCTTTCGCCGTACTTCGTGACGGACCCCGAGCGCATGGAGGTCGTGCTCGAGGACGCGCTCATCCTGATTCACGAGAAGAAGATCAGCGTGATGAAGGACATGCTGCCGCTGCTCGAGCAGGTCGCGCGCTCCGGCAAGCCATTCCTCATCATCGCGGAAGACGTCGAGGGCGAGGCGCTGGCCACGCTCGTGGTCAACAAGCTCCGCGGCACGCTGCACACCTGCGCCGTGAAGGCGCCGGGCTTCGGCGATCGTCGCAAGGCGATGCTCGAAGACATCGCCATCCTGACCGGCGGCAAGGCCATCACCGAAGATCTCGGCATCAAGCTCGAGAACATCAAGCTCGAGGATCTCGGCAAGGCGAAGAAGGTGGTCGTGGACAAGGACAACACGACGATCGTCGAGGGCTCGGGCAAGTCGTCCACCATCGAGGGCCGCATCAAGCAGATCCGTGCCCAGATCGACGAGACGACGAGCGACTACGACCGCGAGAAGCTGCAGGAGCGGCTGGCCAAGCTGGCCGGCGGCGTGGCGGTGATCAAGGTCGGGGCCGCCACCGAGACGGCCATGAAGGAGAAGAAGGCCCGCGTCGAGGACGCGCTCAACGCGACCCGCGCCGCGGTGGAAGAAGGCATCGTGCCCGGTGGCGGCGTCTCGCTGCTGCGGGCGTCCAGGGCGGTCGAGCCGCTCGGCAAGAAGCTCGAGGGCGACGAGAAGGTCGGCGCGATGATCGTGCGCCGCGCGCTCGAGGAGCCGATTCGCCAGATCGTCGAGAACGCCGGCCTCGAGGGCAGCGTCATCGTCGAGAAGGTGAAGGCCGAGACCATCGCGACGCGTGGCTTCGACGCCGACAGCAACGAGTTCGTCGACATGGTGCAGGCCGGCATCATCGACCCCACCAAGGTCGAGCGAGTGGCGCTGCAGAACGCGGCGTCGATCGCCTCGCTGCTGCTCACGACCGAGGCGTTGATCACGGACATCCCGGAGGAGAAGCCGGCGGCGGCGCCGGCGATGCCGCACGGCGATATGTACTAATCCTCGGAGGGGGACTTCGTCCCCCTTCCGACGGGCGGCGCGGGCCTAATCGGCCCGCGCTCGCCCTGCCTCCCCCTGAGGCAGGATTGCGCCGGCGAAGCCGGCGCTTGGAGCGGTTGATCGCATAGTTGGAGTTCGGTCGAGCGGTACGCGGTTGTTCCAGCACTCTCAGCGGCGATCGAGTCGTTGCGTGGTCGACGAGTCGATCGGCGAAGTCGCGAACGCTTGGCACGACCACATGCAGTTCACGCGATGCGTGGACGAGCGGCCCGGGATCGACGATCCCGGGCCGTATGTATTTATGGGCGTTGATCTTGAGGGGTGTAGTGTTGTCTGCTATCGTTAAGCGCTTCGCGAACGGAGTACGAGGAGGTGAGTGCACTGCGACCATACGAAATACTGGTGATCGCCGATCCCCGTCCGACGGATGAAGAAGTCGCCGAGTTGCTGACGCAACTCGGTGAGCAGCTGAAAGGACTGGGCGCGGAGGTCACAAAGATGGAGAACTGGGGCAAGCGTCGACTCGCGTACGACATGCGCAAGCAACGCGAGGGGACGTACGCGGTCTTCGAGGCGTCTGCTGAACCCTCCATGGTCAAAGAGTTCGAGCGGCAGCTGCGGCTGAACGAAAACGTGCTGCGCTTCTTGTCGACGCGGGTACCGACCCGCAGCAAGAAGGCTCGGGACCGAGCGGCCGCTGCGGCGGCGCGCGAGCCTGCGCCGACGGGGGACAACGCCCTCGAGGAGGTCGTTTGATGGCCAGCCTGAACAAGGTGCTCCTGATCGGCAATCTGACCCGCCCCCCGGAGCTCCGATACACGCCGAGCGGCACCGCGGTGGCCGACCTCCGCCTAGCGGTGAATCGCAACTACACGACGCAGTCCGGCGAGAAGCGTGAGGAAGCGTGCTTCCTGACCGTCGTCGTGTGGGGCAAGCAGGCAGAGAGCTGCGGCGAGTATCTCGACAAGGGCAGCGAGGTCTTCGTGGAAGGCCGCCTGCAGACGCGTGACTGGGAAGCGAAGGACGGTCAGAAGCGTACCGTGACGGAGGTTGTTGCCGAGCGAGTCCAGTTCATGAGCCGAACGAAGAGCGCGCGCGGCGGCGCGGCTGCGCCGGCGGCCGCCTACGCCGAGGAGCCGTCTCACGCGGTCGGCGGCGGCGACGACGACGTGCCGTTCTAAAAAAGGAGAAGAGCCATTCCCCCTGCCAGCAAGCCAGTGAAGCGCCGCCGGTTCGGGCGGCGAAAAGTTTGTAAGTTCTGCGCCGACAAGCTCGACCTGGTCGACTACAAGGACGTGCGCCGTCTGCGCAGCTTCGTCACGGAGCGCGGCAAGATCATTCCGCGGCGAATCTCCGGCAGTTGCGCGCGACACCAGCGGGAGCTCACGCACGCCATCAAGCGCGCGCGCACCGTCTCGCTGCTCCCGTACGTCTCGACGGACTGATGCCATGAAGATCATTCTTCTCGAAGACGTGAGCAAGGTCGGTCGTCGGGGCGAAGTGCGCGACGTGTCCGATGGATACGCGCGGAACTTTCTGATTCCGAAGAAGCTCGCGCTGGGCGCCACCGCGGGCAATCTGAAAAACCTCGAGCACATCAAGAAGCAGGCGAACGCGAAGGCCGATCGTGCCAAGGCCGATGCGGAAGCGATTCGCGCGCAGATCGAAGTCCTCGTCTACGAGGAGCGCCGGCAGGCATCGGAAGAAGGCAAGCTCTTCGGGTCGGTGACGTCGCAGGACCTCGTGGATTTCCTCGACAAGCACAACGTGAAGGTCGAGCGGCGTCGCGTACAGCTCGACGAACCGATCAAGACGCTTGGCGAGAGCAGTGTGCCCGTGCGTCTCCATCCCGATGTCATCGCGCAGCTGCGTGTGAGCGTCGTGCGCGAGTAGCGCGCGCCGCCGCGCGTACGCCCGATCGTCGAACTCATCGACAACGGCCCCCGGCGGCAACGCCCGGGGGCCTTGTCAACTCCGCGTTGTCCACAGCACGGCGACGGCAATTCACGCGTTATCCACGACGCGGAGGCGCTTATCCACGATGCTGTCCACATTCGCGCACGCGCGCCTCAATTTTCTTGACGCCGCGCGGGCACGCCACCGAAGATGCCGCATGCCTCGCCGGTGCGGTGAGCGATGAGCCCGCTAGACGTCCCGTCCCGGATCCCGCCACACAATCTCGACGCGGAGCGTGCCGTGCTCGGCGCGATTCTTCTCGAGGGCCGCGACGCGCTTCCGCGTGTCGTCGAGGTCCTTCGACCGTCGGACTTCTACACCGAGGCACATCGCGCGATCTACCAGGCGATGCTGACGCTGTTCGATCGCGGTGCGCCGGTGGACTCGCTCACGCTGAGCGAGGAGCTGCGCCGTACCGACCAGCTGCAGTTCGTCGGCGGTCCGGCCGCGATCGCCCTGTTGATGGAAGAGGCGTCGATCGCCGCGCACCTGACCTCGTACACGGCGATCGTTCGCGACATGGCCGTCCTGCGCGAGCTCATCCAGACGTCGACGCAGATCATCACGCAGGCGTTCGACGCCAAGGACGAGGTGCAGACGCTCGTCGACGATGCCGAGAAGCGAATCTTCAGCCTTGCCGAGCGGCGCCTCGAAGGCAGCGCGTTGCCCGTCGGCAAGATTCTCAAAAACACGTTCGAGTACATCGAGCGCCTGTACGAGCGCAAGGAACACGTCACCGGCGTTGCCACCGGCTTCGAGAAGCTCGACCTCGAGACATCCGGCTTTCAACCCTCGGACTTCATCATCATCGCCGGCCGACCCAGCATGGGGAAAGCGCAGCCGCTCGATGCGCGGGTGAAGACGCCAACCGGCTGGAAGCGAATGGGAGAGCTACGCATCGGTGATGAGCTCGCCGCCGTCGACGGCGCGCCGTCCCGGGTGGCCGGCGTGTACCCCCAGGGTGAGCGCCAGGTCTACCGCGTGACGTTCAGCGACGGCCGCTCGACCGAGTGCTGTGCCGAGCATCTCTGGCGCGTCCACTACCGCGGCTGGGGAGAGCCGCGAGTTCTCACCACGGCGGCGGTGAGCGCAAAGCTGAAGCGGCGGCGCTATCGCCATCGGCTCTGGATCGATGTCATCGACGGCGGTGGCGGAACAGGAGACGAGGCGTTGCCGCTCGATCCCTGGTTGCTCGGCGCGCTGCTGGGCGAGGGAGGGCGCTCGGACCGTAGCCTGATGTTCCCCACGGCGGATGGCGAGATGCTCCACGGCGTGCGTGCGTATGCCGGCGCGGGTTTCACCGTGCGCGCGACCGGCGGTCACGAGGGGCGCATCGGGCAGACGGCCGGCGCGAGCAATCCGCTCATGGAGGCGCTCTGCGACCTGGGACTCTGGAACGTGCGCAGCGAAGCGAAATTCATTCCCCGCGTGTATCTCGACGCCTCGGCCGAGGCGCGGTTCCAGCTGCTGCGCGGGCTGCTGGGTACGCATGGCCGGGACGAGCGTGTGGGCAGCGCGCGTTTCTGGACGACGAGTGAGCAGCTCGCGCACGACGTGGCCGAGCTCGTACGCTCGCTCGGCGGCTGGTGCTCGATGCGCCGTCGGCCGACCGGCGTTCGTGTCGCCAGCGGCCTTCGCAAGGCCGGCCGGGCGGCCTTCGTGTGCGATATTCACGGCGCGGCTCCGAAGACGATCGTGTCGCTCGAAGGAACGCGTGCGCGTGTCGCGGACACACCACGCCGCCACCGACGCCCGGTATTCCTCGCCATCGAGCCGACGCGGGTCACCGCCACGCAGTGCATCGCGGTGACGCACCCCTCGAGGCTGTACGTCACCGACGACTACATCGTCACGCACAACACGGCCTTTGCATTGAACATCGCGCAGCACGTTGGCGTCACCTTGCGCGGGACGGTGCTCGTGCTGAGCCTGGAGATGTCGGCACAGCAGCTCGTTCAGCGCATGTTGTGCTCGGAGGCCAAGGTGGACGCGCAGGCCGTGCGCACGGGATTTCTCTCGTCGTCGGACTGGCACCGCCTCACGGCCGCGGCCGGCCGCCTCTCGGAGGCGAAGATCTTCATCGACGATAGCCCGGGCGTGACGGTGCTGGAGGCGCGCGCGAAGGCGCGGCGAATGAAGGCCGAGCACGGCCTCGACATGCTCGTCGTCGATTACCTGCAGCTGATGCGCGGCCGCGCGTCGCTCGACAATCGCCAGCAGGAAATCTCGGAGATCTCGCGCTCGCTGAAGGCGCTGGCCAAGGAGCTGAACGTGCCGGTCGTCGCCCTCTCGCAACTCTCGCGCGCGGTCGAGGCGCGCGCTCAGCGCGACTTCCGGCCGCAGCTCTCGGATCTTCGCGAGTGCGTCACCGGTGACACGCTCGTCGTGCTCTCGGACGGTCGGCGCGTACCGATCCGGCATCTCGTCGACACCGCGCCCGAGGTTTTTTCGATGTCTCCCGCCGGCAAGATCGTGGCGGCCAAAACCGATCGTGTCTGGCGGGTCGGCCGGCGGCCCGTCTTCGCGGTGACGCTGGCGAGCGGCCGCTCGCTCCGGGCCACCTCAGAGCATCGCGTCTATTCCGGCCGCGGCTGGCTCACCGTCGAGGAGCTGATGGCCGGCGATCGGCTGGCCATCGCGCGCAAGATTCCCGAGCCGGTGATCACGGAGTCGTGGTCGGAGAACCGTATCGCCTTGCTCGGCCATCTGATCGGCGATGGCACCGTGCTGGCCGACCGGCCGCTGCGCTACACGACGTCGTCCGAGGAGAACAGCCAGCTCGTGACGACGGCTGCGCGCGAGGAGTTCGGCTGTGCCGTCACGCGATGTCCGGGCCGCGGCCGCTGGCATCACCTGCTGCTCGGCGGCGATGGAGACGGCCGCGAGCAGGCGGGGCTCACCGGCTGGTTGCGCGCCCTTGGCGTCTTCGACCAGCGCTCGCACGAAAAGCGAATCCCCGAGGCGGCATTTCGGCTATCCGATCATCGGATCGCCGTGCTCCTGCGTCACCTGTGGGCGACGGACGGTACCATTGCCGTGCGCCGAACCGGGCGCGGCAGCCATAACGTCTTCTACGCCACGAACAGTCCCGGTCTCGCCCATGATGTCGCCGGGCTGCTGCTGCGCATGGGCATCGTCGCGCGCATCACGCGGACGCGGAAGACCGCGGCTCACCCGGTCCACTTCGTCGCCGTGTCCGGCGCACCGGATCAGCGGCGCTTCCTCGAGGTCGTCGGCGCCTTTGGGCCGCGCGAGCCTCAGGCGCGACAGCTAACGGCCGCGCTCGCCGATCGGCGGCCGAACACCAACGTCGACACCCTGCCGGCGGAGATCTTCGATCACATCCGAGCGGTCATGGCCGCGCGCGGGATCAGCCACCGGCAGATGGCGGCCCTCCGGCGCACGGCGTACGGTGGCGCCGCGCACTTCAAATTTGCGCCGTCGCGGGCGGTGATCCAGAGCTACGCCGAGGTCCTCCGCGACGATCGGCTGCGCGAGCTGGCGACGAGCGATCTCTTCTGGGATCGCGTGGTCGCCGTGCGGGCCGACGGGGAGGACGACGTCTTCGACCTCACCGTGCCCGGCGTGGCGTCGTGGCTCGCGGACGGGATCGTGAGCCATAACAGCGGTGCGCTGGAGCAGGACGCGGACGTCATCCTCTTCCTCTACCGGGCCAAGGTCTACAAGGAAGACGTGCCGCCGGAGGAGGAGAACATTGCCGAGGTGATCATCGGCAAGCAGCGCAATGGCCCGATCGGCACCGTCAAAGTCGTGTTCCTGCCGCAGTACGCACGGTTCGAGAACGCGGCGGATCTGCATCGCCAGTCGCCGCAGCCCTTCTAGTCGCCTCGGCCGGCTATTTTGCGCGGTGCCGGACGGGCGCCGTATGATTGCGCGGTGCGCGTTCACGTCCTGAAGCGCCTGCTCGTCGGCGAGCCACTGTCCACCGCGCAGGCGCGGCACGAGCGGCTGACGAAGGTGACGGGCCTCGCCATCTTCGCCTCCGACAACCTCTCCTCGGTCGCGTACGCGTCCGAGGAGATTCTGCGCGTGCTGATCATCGCGGGACCGGCGGCGCTCGGCGCCTCGACGCCGATCGCCATCGCCATCGCCATCGTCATCGCGATCGTCATCTACTCGTACCGGCAGACGATCCTGGCCTATCCGCAGGGCGCGAGTGACTACATCGTGGCCAAGGACAACATCGGACCGGCGGCGGGCCTCACCGCGGGGAGCGCGCTGCTGATCGACTACACGCTCACCGTCGCCGTGAGCGTGTCGGCCGGCATCGCCGCGCTCACGTCGGCGTTCCCCGCGCTGTTTCCGCTCCGCGCGTGGCTGTGCGTGGGGGCCATTGCGTTGATCGCCGTCGGCAACCTGCGCGGCCTTCGCGAGTCCGGCCGTCTGTTCGCTCTGCCATCGTATCTGTTCATCGCGGGGCTGGTCGCGCTGCTGGGCGTCGGCTTCGCCCGGTACGCCGCCCAGGGCGGGACAGCGGCGCCCGCGGCCGTCGGGGAGCCGGCGGCGGCGCTCGGCGCATTTTTGATTCTTCGCGCGTTTGCCTCCGGTGCAGTCGCGCTGACCGGCATCGAAGCCGTGGCCGACGGCGTGACGGCGTTCAAGCCACCGGAGGTCGTCAATGCCCGCGCCGTCCTCGCCGCGCTGGCGGTGATCATGACGGCGCTGTTCGTCGGCACGACCGCGCTCGCGGACCTCTATGACGTCATTCCGCACGCGCACGAGACGGTGGTCTCCCAGCTGGCCCGCCAGGTGTTCGGCGGCGGCATCATTTATTACTACATCCAGGCGGTGTCGATGCTGATCCTGGTGCTGGCCGCCAATACCGCCTTTGCCGACTTCCCACGACTGGCGTTCTTCATGGCGCGCGACGGCTATCTCCCCCGGCAATTCGGCAACCGCGGCGATCGGCTCGTGTTCTCGAACGGCGTCGTGATGCTGACGGTCGTGGCGGCGGGGCTGATCCTGATATTCGACGGCGACACCCACGCCCTCATCCCGCTCTATGCGGTCGGCGTCTTCACGTCCTTCACCCTGTCCCAGGCCAGCATGGTGCGCCGCTGGCTGCGCCTGCGTCCGTCGCGCTGGCCGTGGCGGGTGGCCATCAGCACCCTCGGCGCTGTCACCACCGGCACCGTGCTCCTCGTGGTGGCCGCCACGAAATTTCTGGACGGCGCCTGGATCGTGGTCGCATTGATCGCGATCCTCATCATGATATTCGTCACCATCCGACGTCACTACGAGGACGTGGCGGGTCAGCTCTCGCTCGATGGCTATGGCACGCCGGAGGAGATGTCGCACACGGTGCTCGTCCTCGTCGGTGATCTGCACCGCGGCGTCGTGGAGGCGCTCCAGTACGCACGCACGCTGTCGCCCTCGGCCAAGGCGGTCTACGTGGAAACCGATCCGGAGCGGACGCGACGGCTGGAAGAGAAGTGGGGCCGGCACGGACTCGGCGTCCCGCTCGTGGTCCTCAACTCGCCGTATCGCTCGCTCCTCGGACCGCTGCTCGAGTATGTACAGCACCTGACCGAGCGTCCGGGCAAGCACGTGGTGACCATGGTGATCCCCGAGTTCATTCCGGCACGATGGTGGCAACACCTCTTGCACAACCAGACGGCGCTCCTCATCAAGGGCGCGCTGCTGTTCCGCCGCAACGTCATCGTGACCGATGTGCCGTACCATCTGAAGCACTGACGCAGCGCTGACGCGGCCCAGGGCGCCGCGCCCGGTGTCGTCGTATGATGGCTCACGTGCGCGCGTATCAGCTGAAGCGACTGTTTCTCGGCAGTCCGCTTCCCACGGCACAATCCCGACACGAGCGCCTCGGCAAGGCCACCGCGCTGGCCACGTTTGCCTCGGACGCGCTCTCCTCCGTCGCGTACGCGACCGAGGAAATCCTGCTGGTTTTGGTGCTGGCCGGCAGCGCCGCGCTGAGCTACTCGCTGCCCATCGCCTTCGTCATCGCCGGGCTCATCATCATCGTGGTCAGCTCGTACCGCGAGACGATTCGCGCCTACCCCGGCGGCGGCGGCGCCTACATCGTCAGCAAGGACAACCTCGGCATCTACGCCGGACTGGTGGCCGGCGCCGCCCTCCTCATCGATTACGTGCTGACGGTGGCGGTGAGCGTGGCCGCCGGCGTGGCAGCCATCACGTCGGCCATTCCCGCGCTCTTTCCATTCCGGATCTGGGTGTGCGTCGCGGCGGTCGCGGCCATCGCGATCGCGAATCTGCGCGGCATTCGCGAGTCGGGCAAGATCTTCGCGGCGCCGACCTATCTCTTCATCGTCAGCGTGCTCGGCATGATCATCTACGGCGCTCTCGGCGCAATCTTCGACTTCATCGGCGAGACGCCGTATGCGCCGCACCCGCCCGGCCTCGAAGGCGTCGGTCTCTTCCTGTTCCTGCGTGCCTTCGCCGCCGGGTGCACCGCGCTCACCGGCGTCGAAGCAGTCTCCGATGGCGTTCCCGCTCTCAAGCCGCCCGAAGCGCCCAATGCTCGCGTCGTGCTGACATGGCTCGGCGTCATCCTCGTCGCCCTCTTCCTGGGAATGACGTACCTCGCCTACGACTTCGGAATCGCACCGCGCGTCGGGGAAACGGTCGCCTCGCAGCTCGCCCGCCACGTCTTCGGAACCGGACTGATCTACTACGAGATCCAGGTGGTGACGATGCTGATCTTGTTGCTCGCCGCCAACACCGCCTTTGCGGACTTTCCGCGGCTGGCCTTCTTCCTGGCGCGTGACCGCTTCATCCCGCGGCAATTCGGGACGCAGGGTGACCGGCTCGTGTTCTCCAACGGCATCCTGATTCTGGCCGGCCTGGCGGCCGCGCTGCTGGTGGTGTTCGGCGCCGACACCCACGCGCTCATTCCGCTCTATGCCGTCGGCGTCTTCCTGTCGTTCACGTTCTCGCAGGCTGGCATGGTGCGGCGGTGGCTCCGGCTTCGGGAAGCGGGCTGGCGTTGGCGCGCCACCCTCAACGGCATCGGCGCCGTCGCCACCGGTCTGGTCATGGTGACGATCGCCGTCACCAAGTTCGTTCACGGAGCGTGGATCGTCCTCATTCTCATTCCGGTGCTCGTCTTGCTGTTCGTGGCGATGCACCGGCACTACGACGATGTGGCGCGACAGCTGTCGCTCGAGGACTTCACGTGGCCACCGCCCATGACCAACACCGTGCTCGTTCTCGTCGGCGATCTCCATCGCGGCGTGATCACCGCCCTGCAGTACGCGCAGACACTGTCGGCGTCGCCGAAGGCCGTCTTCGTCGAGACCGATCCCGAGCGCACGCGGAAGCTCGAGGAGAAGTGGAGCAAGTGGGGAATGGGCGTGCCGCTCATCGTGCTGTCCTCACCGTATCGCTCGCTGCTGGGCCCGCTGACGGAGTATGTCGACACGCTGCAGCGACTGGGGCCGAATCACATGGTCACCCTCGTGTTGCCGGAGTTCCTGCCCGCCCGCTGGTGGCAGCAGATTCTGCACAACCAGACGGCGCTGCTGATCAAGGGCACGTTCTTGTTCCGGAAGAACGTCGTCATCACCGACGTCCCCCATCACCTGCGCCACTGAGCGAGCGCGGGCCGGCGCACGAGTCTGGTACACTCGACCACCGCGTGACCAGCCGATGAAAATCGCTCTCGTCGTCGACGGTCCGCTCGACGCGGCCGCCACGCTCGCCCGCTATCACCTGTGGGGTGAGGATCCTGCCAACCGCCTGGACGGCGACGTCTTCCGGCGCATCGCACGCGTCGATGGTCGTCTCGTGCCGTACGAGGTGCGGTGGTCGGGCGGCGCCGACGACGTGTGCCTCCATGTCACCGCGCCGGGTGCGAGCGGCGGCGGCGTCGACACCGCTATCACCATGGAGGTGCGCCGGGTGTTCGGCCTCGACTTTGACCTGCCCGGCTTCTATCGCATGGCCAAGGGCGATACGGCGCTGGCGCCGCTGGTCGAGCGGCTCTACGGCTTGCGACCCACGCTGTCGCCCACGCCGCTGGAGATGCTCGTGGGGTCCATCACCGCCCAGCAGGTCAATCTTTCATTCGCGTTCGCGTGTCGCGCACGTCTGGTTCGTCGCTGGGGCACCTGCGTCCGCGCCGCCGGCGGAGACCTCTACGCCTTTCCCGACGCCGCCGCCCTGGCGCGCGCGCGGGTGCGCGAGCTTCGCGCGCTGAAGTACTCCACGCGAAAGGCCGAGTACATCCGCGATCTGGCGCGCGCGGTCGTGGCCGGCACGCTCGACCTCGACCGTCTCGCGTGCGCGCCGAGCACGGAGATCATTACCACGCTCACCGCCCTGCGTGGCCTCGGCCGCTGGACGGCGGACTGGTTTCTGGCGCGCGGCTGCGGCCGCGGCGACGTATGTCCCGCCGGAGACCTCGCCGTCCGGAAGGCGTTCGAGCATCATTATGGGCGCGGTCGGGCGCTGAGCGAGGACGCCATTCGCCGACGCGCGCGCGCGTGGGGCGAGCATCAGAATCTCGCCGTCCATTACCTGCTCGCCGGCATGCGGCTCAACGCCGCCGCCCGCGGAGGCGAAGCGTGAAAGGGCGCCTGCCGATTCTCGGTCAGCCGAATCCCGACGTGCCGAAGGACGTCCATCTCGTCGGTCGGTACGCGCTCGGCGTGACCTGGGGAGACGAGCATGGATCGATCTATCCGTTCGAGCATTTGAGACGCGGCTGCGGCTGTGGCGGCTGTGCGGCGCTGGCCGCGCTGGAGCCGTCGATGATGTGGCCCGACGAGATCAAGCGCACCGGGGATGGCCTCGCCGTGCGGTGGGCCGATTCGCACGCGAGCATCTATCCCTATCCCGAGCTGCGCACGCTTTGCCGCTGCGCGGGCTGCACGGGCGGCCATTAGTGGACGATCGCCTCAAGCGTCGCGCGCTGTACGGCGTGATGCTCTCGGTCTTCCTGGCCGCGATGGAATCGACGGTGGTCGCCACCGCCATGCCCCGGGTGGTCGAGAGCCTCGGCGGCGTCCAGATCTACTCCTGGGTCTTCTCCGGCTTTCTCCTGACATCGACCGTCACCATGCCGCTCTGGGGCCGGCTCTCGGACCTCCTCGGTCGGCGCCCGATCTTTCTCACCGGTCTGACGATCTTTCTCGTGGGCTCTGCACTGTCCGGCGCCGCGCAGAACATGGGCCAGTTGATCGGCTTCCGGATGCTGCAGGGACTCGGCGCGGGATCGCTGATGACGCTCGGGATGACGATCGTCGGCGAGCTGTTCGGGCTCGAGCAGCGCGCGAAGATGCAGGGCTACGTGTCGGGCGTCTGGGGTGTGGCGTCGCTGCTGGGCCCGTTGCTGGGTGGGCTGCTCACCGATCATGCGTCGTGGCGCTGGGTGTTCTACATCAACCTGCCGTTCGGCGCCCTCGCCATGTTGCTGTTGCACGGCGCGCTGCCCGAAGGTCAGCGGCGACCGCATCGGCTCGACTACGCGGGCGTCGCGTTGTTCTCGGCCGGTGTCTCCGCGTTGCTGTTCGGGATCATGGAAGCCGGACGCGTCGGCCGATGGACGGGCATCGACGTGCTGCTGCCGCTCGGTGTGGCCGTCACCGCGCTCGGCGCGTTCATCGCCGTCGAACGACAGGCGAGCGAGCCGATCGTCCCGCTGCGCCTGTTCCGGCACCGTATGGTGACGGCGGCCTCGGTCAATGGACTTCTGTCCGGGATGGCGATGTTCGGGGCCATCTCGTTCGTGCCGCTGTTCCTGCAGCACGTGAGCGGCATGTCCGCGACGGCGGCGGGGTTCGTTCTCACGCCATTCGTGCTCGGCTGGGTCGCCATGTCGATCATCAGCGCGCGCCTCGTGCTCCGACTCGGTTACCGGATCCTGGTCGTGTCGGGCATGGCGTGCCTCGCGCTGGCATTTCTGATGCTTGCCCGCTGGTCGCCGGGTCTCACGCAGGCCGTGGCCATGCGCGATGCGCTGGTGGGTGGTATCGGCATGGGATTGACGTTCGTGCCGATGCTCATCGCTGTCCAAAGCGCCGTGCCGCGCGCCGATCTCGGCTCTGCCACCTCCATGACGCAGTTTTTCCGGACGATCGGCGGCGCGCTCGGATTGTCGGTGATGGGCGCCATGATGATTCGCCGGCTGGCGGCGGGGGCGCCGATGGCGGCCGCCCTGCATGCGGTATTCACTGTCGGGCTCGGCATCAGCGTGCTGGCGCTCGCGTCGGCGTTCCTCGTCCCGGCCGGACGCGCGAAGGAGCTGGCCCGCGGCGACGTGCACGGCGAGCCGACCCGTGCGCAGGGATAGGAGAAGCCATGGCCGGTGATGCGCCCTTCCTCGAACGTCTGGCGCAGATGGCGCCGGTGGCCGCCGCCGAGGCAGCCGCGCTCCTCGAGCGCCTCGACGAGCCGAACACGGATCCGGTGATCGGGCCGTTGTTCGGTGCCGATGACGACGGCGAGACGGTGGTGAATCCCCTCGTTCCCGTTGTCTTGCAGAACCTCGTCGAGAAGGAGGGTCTCACCTGCTATGCCGCTCTCATCGAGGGGCTGACCGGCATCTGGAATGCGGCGGTGCGCGCGGCGGTCGTGGATCGACTGCGCGCGGCCGGGCTGCCCCAGGACGATCTGCTGCTGCGGCTTCAGAACCTGTCGCCAACGCTCGGCTTCGCCTCGGAGAATCGCGAGTGGGCGCGCGAGTGGCTGGCGGATCCGTTCACGCAGGACGCGCTGCTCGTCCAGCAGTGCGTCGTGCGCATGCTGTTCGCCCTGCGCGCGATGGCAGAGTCGCGCGCGGAAGCGTTGACGAAGGCCTAGGAGGGCAATCCATGCACGTGCACGAGCGGAATACGGAGAAGAAGCGGCTCAATGGCATGATGCTGAAGTCACCGATGCGGGTGTTCCGTGCCTTCGGCGATCTCGGCAAGGCGGTCTTCGCCGATGGCGCGCTCAGCAAGAAGCACAAGGAGCTGACCGCGCTCGCCGTGGCCGTCTCGCAGAACTGCTTCGACTGAGTCGACCATCGCGTCGAGGAGGTCCTCGACCAGGGGGCGACCGAGGCGGAGATCGCGGAGACGCTCGACATCGGACTCTTGATGGGTGGCACGCTGGCGGCCAAGTCCGTGCGGCATGCGTTTTCCGTGCTCGAGCAACTCAAGGCGACAAGGAGCTGACCGATGGCGGGAAGTCTCGACAAGTATCGCGACATCTTCGGCAAGAAGGCGTTCGTGCACCTCGCCACCGTCGGCCGGGACGGCCGGCCGCAGGTGACGCCCGTCTGGGTGGACTATGACGGCACCTATATCCGCATCAACACCGCCCGCGGGCGGGTGAAGGACCGCAATCTCAAGGCGAATCCGCAGGTGGCGCTGTCGGCTCAGGATCCCGACAATCCGTACCGGTACGTGCAGGTGCGCGGGCGCGTGACCGAGATGACCGAACAGGGTGCCGATGCGCACATCGACGCGCTCGCGAAGAAGTACACGGGGCAGGATCGCTACTCGAATCGCGCGCCCGGCGAAGTGCGGGTGATGGTCAAGATCAAGCCCGAGTCCGTGCAGGGGATGGGGTAATCAGCGCCGCGTGATCAGCGTCGAGAGCATCTCGAAGTCATACGGCGGGCAGGTGCTCTTCCGCGATCTCTCGTGGCGGATCGCGGAACGCGAGCGCATCGGGCTGGTGGGGCCCAACGGAGCCGGCAAGACGACCATCTGCCGCATCCTGGCCGGTGTCGACGAGCCGGACAGCGGTCGGGTCAGTCGCGGCCGCTCGGTGACCGTGGGCTATCTGCCACAAGAAGTCGCCGGCGCCGGTGCCGGCTCGGTGCTCGCCGAGGCGCTCGCGGGATTCGAGGACGTATGGGCGCTCGAGCGCGAGATGGAGGAGATCGCGCGGGCGCTGGAGACGGTGCCGAGCGAGGGGCTCACGCGGCGTTATGGCGACGTGCAGCATCGCTTCGAGGCGCTCGGCGGCTATCGGCTGGAGAACGACGCCAGGACGATCCTGAGCGGGCTCGGATTCCGGCCCGACGAGGTGGCGCGGCCGCTCGCTGAATTCTCGGGCGGCTGGCGGATGCGCGCGGCCCTCGCCCGTCTGCTCCTTCTCGCCCCGTCGCTGCTGCTGCTCGACGAGCCTACGAACCACCTGGACCTCGAGGCTCTCGCGTGGCTCGAGAATTTCCTCGCCGGCTACGACGGCACCGTGGTCGTCGTCTCCCACGATCGCTATTTCCTGAATCGCATGGTCACGTCGATTGCCGAGCTCGGGCCGGCCGGGATGACGGTGTATCCCGGTGATTACGACGCGTATCTCGTCGAGCGCGACGCGCGGCACGAGCTGCTGGAGGCGCAGGCCCGCAATCAGGCCAAGCGCATCGAGGAGATCGAGCGCTTCATCGAGCGCTTCCGTTACAAAGCGTCGAAGGCGCGACAGGTGCAGAGCCGCGTGAAGATGCTCGCGAAGGTGGAGCGCATCGAGGTGCCGGGCGCGGCGCGACGCATCCATTTCAAGTTTCCGGAGCCACCGCGCACGGGGCGGCGGGTGGCGACGCTCACCGGCGTGCACAAGGCATACGGCGATACTGTCGTGTATCGCGGCATCGATTTCGACGTCGAGCGCGGTGATCGCGTCGCGCTCGTGGGCGAGAACGGCGCCGGGAAGTCGACGCTGTTGAAGATCCTGGCCGGCGCGCTGGCCTTCGAGCGAGGCGAGCGGACGCTGGGCGCCCACGTGGCCGTCCATTACTATGCGCAGCACCAGCTCGATGCGCTGACGCCGACCAACTCCGTGCTCGAGGAGATCATCGAGGCCGCCCCGGATCTGCCGCACACACGCCTGCGGACGATCCTGGGCGCGTTTCTCTTTTCCGGCGACACCGTCGACAAGAAGGTCAGCGTGCTGTCGGGCGGCGAAAAGGCGCGACTCGCCCTCGCCAAGATGCTCGTGCGGCCGGCCGCGCTCCTCTGCCTGGATGAGCCGACGAACCATCTGGACCTCGCATCGCGCGAGGTCCTGGAGGACGCGCTCGCCCGCTTCCCTGGCACGATCGTCTTCATCTCGCACGATCGCTACTTCATCAACCGCATCGCGACATCCGTGCTGCACGTGCACCACGGCGTCCTCACGCGCTATCTCGGTACGTACGATGATTTTATCTCTGCGCAGGAGGAGCGAGCGACGGGGGCGGGAGCGGGGGCAAGGTCCGCCGACCACGAGGCCGGACTCCGAGATACGGGCTGGAGCGCTGCCACCGGCACGCGGCGCGGAGTCCCACGCGAGGGAAACGGGGCTCGCGATGGCCGGCGAAAATCACTGCGGCCGGAGAAGCGCGTGAGTGCGGAGGTGCGGGAGTTGCGGCGCAGGCTCGAAACGGTGGAGGCGCGGGTACACGAGATGGAGGCGAGACTGGCGGAGATCGCGGCGGCGCTGGCCGATCCCGCGCTGTACGCGGATGGCGAGCGGGCGCGTACGGTGGTCCATCAGCAGAAGGCGGCCGAGGAGCAGCTCGCGTGGCTGATGCGCGAGTGGGAGGAGATCTCGACTGAACTCGCGGCGCACGAGTGACGATGACGGAATTCTATGCGCCGATCGATCCCGAGATGCTCAAGCGCGAGCGGGCGAAGGCGCGCGAGCTGCGCGCCAGCCAGTGGTGGAAACGCCGTGTGGCGGACGGCGTCTGTTATTACTGCCGGCGCCGCGTGGGAGCGAAGGCGCTCACCATGGACCATATCGTGCCGCTCGGCCGCGGCGGAACGTCGGTGCGCGGCAACGTCGCGCCGTCCTGCAAGGAATGCAACACTCGAAAGAAATCTCTGCTGCCGCTCGAATGGCAAGAGTATCTCGACCGGCTCGCGCGCAGCGACGATTGACCGGCCCGCTCCACGACTGTCTGAAAGATTGCGCGTTGACCGTTGGTAGGTCGCCGACCTTCAATGACGACGCTCGAGGTTCGTCGAGCGTGCAGTGCAACGTCAACGAAGGAGGACGCTGATGACACGTCGTCTCGCCACGCTCACCGTACTTGCCGCTCTCGCCGCCGCGCCCGCGCTCACCGCCGTCACCGCGCCCCCGGCCGGCGCCGCGTCGGTCGACAAGATCAACATCAATACCGCATCGGTGAAGGAGCTGCAGAAGCTGGAAGGCATCGGCCGTGGCGTCGCCCAGCGCATCGTCGACTATCGTGAGGCCAACGGACCATTCAAGCGCAGTGAGGATTTACGGAAGGTCGAGGGAGTCGGCCCCGCGACGTACGAGCGGAACCGTGAACGCATCGTCGTGAAGTAAGTGTGTCGACGCGCGGCCAATTTTTGTTTGGACTCGGAAAAAGGCGGGGGTACGATGAGGGCAAATCGGCCGGAACGACAACAGCGTTCCTCAGCGTCCCCGTCGACAATTCCGTCGGTGGCTGACGCGGCCGAGCCTCGGGCCGGGAGTCGGCATCCGGTTCTGGGTAGGTGGGAACTGGGCCCGCGTGGTGGCCTTGCCGAGAATAGGAGGTGATCCAGCCGATGTGTTCCTCTACGGTGATCTGTGAGGTGGTTGCCTCCTAGGCAGGGTCCACGCTAGCTTCAGGTGGCGCGCCTGGAGTCCAGGCACCACCGGCCCCGACGATCCCGCCTCACCAGCGGGGCGGCGCGACGCGCGAGTGAATGCTTCACGCGCCGCAGCCATCGTCGGGGCTTTCATTTTTACAACGGCGCGCTGGCCCCGCGCCGTGTCGGCGCGGGGCCACCGGATGAAGACTAGGCCTTGCGGACGTTGGCCGCCTGCAGACCCTTCGGCCCACGCGTCACGTCGAACTCCACGCGGTCGCCCTCGACGAGGCTCTTGAAGCCCTGCGCCTGGATCGCGCTGAAGTGAACGAAGACGTCCTCGCCACCCTCCTGGGTGATGAAACCGAAGCCCTTCGCATCGTTGAACCACTTCACGGTACCGGTTGCCATTGCTCTACTGTCCTTCCGGAGCGCCTCAGCGCTCCTTGGTGATTCCGACCTTTCGGGGTCGGTGTTGCGAGCTTGTTTGTCAGCTCCGCGGCACGGGATGACCCAGATGCCGCTCGATCGCGCGCAGCTGATCCCGCTCCTCGGGCGTGGCGAAGCTCGTCGCCTGCCCGGTCGCCTCGGCACGCGCCGTGCGGCCGATGCGATGGATGTAATCCTCCGGCGTCTGTGGCAAGTCGAAATTGACGACGTGCGCGATGTCCGGAACGTCGATGCCCCGTGCCGCGATGTCGGTGGCGACCAGGACGCGATAACGTCCGGCGCGGAAGCCGTCGAGCGCCTCTCGGCGCTGTGACATCGTGCGATCGGCATGGAGCCGCGTGACGCGATGGCCGGCCGCGGCCACCGCGCGCGCCAGCCGATCGGCGCGATGCTTCGTGCGCGTGAAGACGAGCGTCTGCCCGATGTCATGGCGGAGGAGCCGCAGCAGCAACGGCATCTTCTGCTGATTGTCGGTCGCATAGAGTCGCTGCGTGACGGCGGCGACCGGCTTCGCGGCGGCTCCGACTTCGATGCGCTCGGGCCGCGAGAGATGCTGACGCACGAGACGCTCGACGGCCGGCGGCATCGTGGCCGAGAAGCACATCGTTTGCCGGTCGAGCGGTGTCACGGCGAGGATGCGCTCGACCTGCGGCGCGAATCCCATGTCCAGCATGCGGTCCGCTTCGTCGAGCACGACGATGCGCAGCGAGCTCAGCGTGGCCGTCCGGCGCTCCAGATGGTCGAACAGCCGTCCCGGCGTGGCGACGATGACGTCGGGACGCCGCGCCAGGCTGGCGAGCTGCGGGCCCATCGCCTCGCCGCCGATCAGCGCCACGGTGCGGATGCCGCGCGCGCTGCCGAGCGCCGTGAACGTCTCGGCGATCTGTAGCGCGAGCTCACGCGTGGGAGCCAGCACCAGGGCGCGCGCGCCGGCGCCGGGCCGTGAGTTGCACAGCCGCTCGATGACGGGGATGGCAAAGGCGGCCGTCTTGCCGGTGCCCGTCTGAGCGCAGCCGATCAGGTCGCGGCCGGCGAGCGCGGGAATGATGGCGCGAGCCTGAATGGGTGTTGGTGTTTCATATCCCGCCCGCGCCACTGCGTCGCGCATGGGCGCACTGAGGGGCAGGTCGTTGAACGAGAGGTTCATGAGGTGGACGTTTACCTTTCTGGTCTTTCTGCTGCTTCTTCCCGGGGGGCCGATTCTACGAAGAGGCACCCGGGCCCGTTAGCGGGCCCGGGCAGAAGCGACAGGTGGGGGATTTATGCCTTACGGACGTTCGCTGCCTGAAGACCCTTGGGGCCGCGGGTCACCTCGAACTCGACTCGGTCACCTTCGGCCAAGGACTTGAAGCCCTGAGCCTGGATGGCGCTGTAGTGGACGAAAACGTCTTCGCCACCTTCCTGCGTGATGAAACCGTAACCCTTCGCATCGTTGAACCACTTCACCTGTCCCTGTGCCATTCCTTCTGACCTCACTCTTCGGGGGTCTTCAGCAGCCCCTGCGTGCGCCCGCGGTCATCGCGGGGTTACCTGCCGGTATTGGCAGGCAAACAAAAACGCCGCGCGGCCTGGGTGGTCCGCGCGGCGTCGTGTCCCGATCTCGTCAATCGTTCCGTACTCCGTGTGAACCTACAACCGCAGCAAGAATTACATGAGGCGGGCTACGCTGTCAATGCGAAATTCCGGCGGGCGGTCTTCAGTTGCACTGTATCAGGCGAGTCAAGGGGCGGCTACCGTTCCGCGTCCCGAGCCAGCCCGGAACCGCCATGGAGAATCGGCCGGCCGTTCCGCCGGCGACGATGATGTGAATTTCCTCGGCGGACGGGAACTTCGGGACCAGCGTCTCCGCCGATGGCGCGCTGCGCGAGAACCGAAGATTGCTCCCCTCGCCATGATCATCCGTCGGCAGCAGCGCGCCGAACGGAGTGCGAATGCGCTCGTACAGGTCGCGTGCGAGGGTCTCGCGCGTCCACCCCTCGTCGGCGAATGTCCGGGCGTGCTCGGGCCCGACCAGGAGCAACGTGTGCGAGTAGAGCGGGAAGTGCTTGCTGTTCCAGAGACCGGCCATCGACCATCCCAGCGAGCCGGCCAGGCTTCGTGCGGTGCGGCTGGCGTGGTCGGAGATCCCATGCGGCGCTTCCCCGGCGAAGAGCGTGATAGCGCTCGACCCCGCGGGAAGGCCTCGCGAGACGTGGTAGGGCGGCCACGGGCTCGCCTCCTCGTGCTCGCCGATGCAGTAGGTGTAGCGGCCGGGATGACCGAACGTCGACATGGAGATGTCGCCGGGCCTGGCGCCGCCGATGTTGATCATCAGCAATCGCAGCGCGCGCCCGATGGTCGCGTTCGCCCGGAAGCCGGGCCCGAAGACGCCGAACGAGGAGTTGATGCCGATGCGGGCCCGGATCGGACCATGCACGATGATCAATGGCGCCGAGAAGTGCGTCGACGTCGCGACGCCATGGAGGTTGAAGGCGGGATCGCACGCCGCTTCGGCGGCGGCGATGACGACGGGCAGGTACTCCGGTCGACAGCCAGCCATGACCGCATTGATGGCAGCCTTCTCGACCGTCAACCGCCCATAGTTCGGCGGCATCTCGCCCAGCAGGTCGCCTCGCTCGCGCCGCGTGCCGGCCAGCATCGATTCCACGCGGTCGCGGGTCGGCGGGATCACGGGCAGCCCGTCGGTGACGCCTTTGTCGAACCAGAGCTCGTAGTCGTCCATCGATGTGCGGAGCCCAGTATAGTGGGGGCGATGCACGCGTGGCACGACGTCGAGCTGGGCGACCACATCGAGCGTCACTTTCGAGCCGTCATCGAGATCCCCAAGGGGTCGAAGGTGAAGTACGAGCTCGACAAGCGGACAGGGCTGCTCTGGCTCGATCGGGTGCTGCACTCGGCGGTGCATTACCCGGCGAACTACGGTTTCTTGCCTCAGACGTTCTGCGAGGACGGCGATCCACTCGATGTGCTCGTCCTCGGCCAGGAGCCTGTGGTGCCGCTCTGTATCCTCCGCGCGAAAGCGATCGGGGTGCTGGGTATGCGCGACGAGAAGGGTCAGGACGACAAGATCATCGCTGTGCACATCGATGACCCCGAGTATGCCCACTATACGGAGATCGACGAGCTTCCGACGCACCGGCTGCAAGAGCTCGAGAGGTTTTTCCTCGATTACAAGGTCCTCGAGCACAAGACGGTGGCCGTCGCGCCGATCCGCGGACGTGCCGAAGCCGAGCGCGTCGTGCGCGACGCGGCGACGCTGTATCGCACGCGGATCGCGGCGCCTCGACGCGACGATGTCCAGGCGCCCTGACACATCACGCCGCCGCCGTGACGGTTGACGTCATGGCGGGTGCCATTCTGGACGCGAGCGGCGGCACAATTTTCACGGTCCTGGAATGCGGCCGGACCCGGCGGACATGCCGGGCAGCCCGGGCGTCGCGGTCGTCGCCAACGTCCGACGAGCCTCTGAAAACGTTTTCCTTTTCACGGGATTGGCGTCGGCCGGAGAGCCCTCGCCGGCATTCCTCGATCGGACCTAAAGGCCCGTAAAATCGGAGTTTTTCTTCACAAGTGGCACGGACTGTGCTACTGTGCTCGACACTCGATTCGCTGTAACCCTGACATGATGGAGTGCTGATGTTCTACAACCTGCTGGCCGGGATGTTCTCGAACGATCTGGCAGTGGATCTGGGCACGGCGAATACGCTGGTCTACGTGCGCGGCGAGGGCATCGTGCTCAACGAGCCGTCGATCGTCGCCATCCACCAGGCCGATCATTCGGTGCTGGCCGTGGGCCATGAGGCGAAGGCCATGCTCGGCCGCACGCCGGGGAACATCGTCGCCATCCGCCCGTTGAAAGACGGCGTGATCGCCGACTTCGATGTCACGGAGAAGATGCTGCACTACTTCATCTCGAAGGTGCATCGGCGCCGCACGCTGGTGCGGCCGCGCATCGTGGTCGGGGTTCCGTCCGGCATCACGCAGGTGGAGAAGCGCGCCGTACGCGACTCCGCGATGCAGGCGGGTGCGCGAGAGGTTTACCTCATCGAAGAGCCGATGGCCGCCGCCATCGGCGCGGGCCTGCCGATCCAGGAGCCGGGCGGCAACATGATCGTCGACATTGGCGGTGGCACCACCGAGGTGGCCGTGATCTCGCTGTCGGGCATCGTGTACTCGAAGTCGGTGCGCATCGCCGGGGACGAGATGGACGAGGCGATCGTGCAGTACATCAAGAAGCACTACAACCTTCTCGTAGGAGAGCGCCGCGCCGAGGAGATCAAGGTCACGCTCGGCTCGGCATATCCGATGGGTGGCGAGCGCCGCACGATGGAAGTCAAGGGACGTGATCTCATCGACGGCATTCCCAAGACGATCGTCATCACCGACGAGGAGATCCGCGAGGCGCTCCGCGAGCCCGTGATGACGATCGTGGAGACGGTCCGCACCTGCCTCGAGCGAACGCCGCCCGAGCTGGCGGCCGACATCGTCGACAAGGGCATCGTCATCACGGGTGGCGGTGCGCTCCTCCGTGGGCTCGATCATCTGCTGCGGCAGGAGACGAACCTGCCGGTGACGCCGGGCGAGGATCCGCTGTCCTGCGTCGCGCTCGGGACGGGCAAGGTGCTCGACGAGCTCGATCTCCTGAAGAAGGTCGCGATCCCCGCGTAGACGGGGGGCTTCACGGTGAGGATTCGCGCGCTGGCGTTGCTCGGCATCCTGGCCGGCGTTTGCCTGCTTCTCCTTACCCTGCAGATGCGCGGACACGCGTCAGGCGCGTCGGACGCGCTGGCGATCTTCACCACACCCGTGCAGACCGTGGTGTCACGCGTCAACCGCACGGCCTTCGGGCTCTGGTCGACCTATCAGGACTGGAAGAACGTCCGCGCCGAGAACCGTCGTCTGCGCGACGAGGCGCAGCGCCTGCGCGTGGAGTCACTGCGCGTGTCGGAGGTGGACGAGGAGAACCGGCGGCTGCGACGGCTCCTTCAGCTCAAGGAAGCGCTGCCGCTCGAGACGATCTCCGGCGAAATCATTGGACGCGAATGGGGCGGCTGGGTTCGTTCCTTGACCGTCAATCGCGGTCGCAGCAGTCGAGTGCTGCGACTCACGGCCGTCATCGGTCCCGACGGACTGATCGGCCGCATCGTGGACGTCCGCGGGGGGTCGTCGGTGGTGCAGGTGCTGAGCGATCCGGCGTCGACGGTCGGCGCGCACGTCGTGCGTACGCGCACGCCCGGGATCATCGAAGGCGAGGCGCGCGGCACCATCCGCTTCAAGTACATGGCGCGCGACGGCGCCGGCATCCAGGTGGGTGACATGGTCGTCACGTCCGGTCTGGGCGGCCTGTTCCCGCGCGGCATCCCCATCGGTCGCGTGCGGGGGATCGAGGACCGCGGCTCCGCGCTCTTCCACTACGCGCAGATCGTACCGGCCGTCGACTTCGCGCGCATCGACGAGGTCCTGCTGGTGACCGGCGACGCCACGCGCGACGTCGCCGCGCAGTTCCCGGGCGCGAGCTGATGCGCACCTTTCTCGCGGTGGCGGTTCTGAGCGGGGGCGTCGCCCACGCGACCATGGGCCCCGCGGTTCGCATCGCGGACGTGGCGCCTGACATTCCCCTCATCGTCGTGGTCATGCTCGCCCTCCGGCGCGGCCCCGAGTTCGGCTGCGGCGCCGGCTTCCTCGCCGGTCTGCTGCAGGACGCGGCCACCGGCGGTCTGCTCGGCGTCCAGGCGCTCACGAAATCGGTGATCGGCTTCGGCGTGGGCGCGCTCGCCGGCCGATTGCGGGTGAGCCAGCCGCTCGTGCAGGTGCCCGGCCTCGTCGTGCTGTCGCTGGTCGAAGGCGTCGCGCGGTTCGCGCTGCTGCAGCTGTTCCACTTTCCGGCGCCGTTCGGCGAGCTGATGACCTACGTCGTGCTGCCGCAGGCGATCTACAACGGCTTCCTCGGCGCCGCCCTCGTCCTGGCCTTGTCGTGGGCCGAGTCGGCGCGGGAGCGCGCGTCGTGAACCTGAATCTCCGGCGCGGCCTTCCCACGCGGCGCGATCCCGGGCAGAAGCGGATCATCGCGATGTCGGCGGTCGTCACCGGTGCATTGATGGTCATTGTCTGTCAGCTGTGGTATCTGCAAGTGCTCGAGGGCGGCCGCTTCCAGGAGGCGTCGGACAAGAACCGGATCCGCATCCGGCCGATTGCGGCGCCGCGGGGTATCCTGTTCGATCGCAACGGCGCTCCGCTCGTCGACAACCGTCCCGCGTTCACATTGTCGCTCATCCCGCGGGAGCTCGATCGCGATCCCGACCGGCGCGACGCCGCCCTGGGCCGGCTGTCGGCGCTCATCCAGATCCCGTACCAGGAGCTGCGCGACGTCGTCGCCAAGACGTCGCCCGACTCGTTCCTGCCCGTTCGCCTCCGCCGCAACCTGAGCATCGAGGAGATGCAGAAGGTCGAGGA
This sequence comes from Candidatus Methylomirabilota bacterium, assembly GCA_035605575.1. GTDB lineage: Bacteria > Methylomirabilota > Methylomirabilia > Rokubacteriales > CSP1-6 > AR12. The sequence continues at coordinate 33,785 of DASTCJ010000218.1, read as the reverse complement.
GTGGAAGCTCGAGCTGCCCGGCGTGATCGTGGAAGTGGAGCCGCAGCGCGTCTATCCGAACTCGCGCTTCGCCGCGCACCTGCTCGGCTACGTGCGCGAGGCGAGCGATGATCAGCTCAAGCAAGGACGCTATCGGCGCGGCGACATGGTCGGACAGAGCGGGCTCGAGCGATTGCTCGACGAGTTCCTGCGCGGCAAGGACGGTGGTGAGCGCATCGAGGTCGACGCGATGGGCCGTCCGATGCGGCTGATCCAATCGACGGAGCCGCATCCGGGCGCCCAGGTCGTGACCACCGTGGATCGGCGCATCCAGGAGGCGGCCGAGAAGGCGATGGAAGGCCACGCAGGCGCCGTGGTCGTCATGGATCCCCGCAACGGCGACGTGCTGGCGATGGTGTCGACGCCGGCCTTCCAGATCGATCGCTTCACGGGCTCCATCGACCGCGAATCCTGGCTACGCGTGATGAAGGACCCCGAGTTCCCGATGCTGAACCGCACCATCCAGAGCCAGTACGCGCCGGGCTCGGTGTTCAAGATCATCGTGGCCGCGGCCGGTCTGCAAGAAAAGACGCTCACGCCGGCCGACCGGACGTATTGCAACGGCGAGTTTCAGCTCGGCACGTGGACGTTCAAGGACTGGAAGCGTGAGGGACACGGCACCGTCGACGCGCTCGATGCGATGCGCCACTCGTGCAACGTCTTCTTCTACCAGGCCGGTCTGAAGATCGGCGGCGCCGCCATCACGAAGTACGCGGCCGCCTTCGGCCTCGGTCAGGCGACCGGCATCGACCTCGGCGCCGAGAAGTTCGGGCTCATTCCGTCGCCGAAGAGCCGTGGGCGGCGCGGCGTGCCGGCCTTCCAGGCGGGCGAGATCGTCAACATGTCGATCGGCCAGGGCCAGGTCCTGGTGACGCCGATGCAGGTGGCCCGCTTCATGGCGGCCGTCGCCAACGGCGGCGTGTTGTGGAAGCCGCGGCTCGTGCAGCGCATCGAGCGGCCGGAGCGCGGCGTCGTGTGGACGGACACCGGCACCGTGAACGGCCACGTGGAGCTCAATCCCGCCGTGTGGGCGTTTCTCCGACAGAGCCTCTGGGCCGTTGTCAACGACAATGGCACCGGCGCCGGCGCGCGCATCCCTGGCCTCGACATCGCCGGCAAGACGGGCACGGCGCAGATGATTGCGAACTCGCGGGCGGACAAAGGCCAGGATCACGCGTGGTTCGCGTCGTTCGCCCCCGTGAAGGATCCCGAGGTGGTCGTGGTCGTGCTCGTGGAGCGTGGCGGCAAAGGTGGGCAGGTGGCGGCGCCCATCGCGCGGAAGATCTACAACGCCATCTTCCTCGAGAAAGTCGCCGCCGTGGAGCTCGACGGGTGAGCCGCCCATGAGCGTGCTCGGCGGTATCGACCGTCGCCTGCTTCAAAACGTCGATTGGCCGTTGCTCGGCGCCATGACCGGACTCGTCATCCTCAGCGCTACCACGCTGGCCACCCTCCACATCGGACGCGCGGGCGGCGGCGTCGCGCTCCGCCAATTGGCGTGGTTCTCGCTCGGGCTGCTCGCGCTCGTGATCGTGTCGTCCATCGACTATCGTCGCCTCGTGCGACTCGCACCGATGTTCTACGTGGTCGGGCTTGCCGGCCTCGTGACCGTCTTTGTCATGGGCCGAACGGTCTCCGGCGCTCGTCGCTGGATCCTGTTCGGACCGATGTCGGTGCAGCCGTCGGAGGTGTTCAAGATCTGCTTCGTCTTGATGGCCACCTGGGTGCTGACGTCCCGGTGGGCACAGCCGATCGGCAAGATGACGGTCGCGCTGACGGCGCCCGTCCTCGTCGTGCCGGCGCTGCTCATCGTCAAGCAACCGGACCTCGGTACCGCGCTTCTTCTCTTCCCCGTGCTGACAGCCCTTCTCGTGGGAGCCGGCATCAGGCTGCGTTTGCTCGGCGCGCTCGCCCTGACGGCGCTGGCCGCCATGCCGGTCATCTGGTTCGCCGCGCTGAAGGAATACCAGCGGGAACGCATTCTCGTCTTCCTGGATCCGTTTCGCGATCCACTCGGGAGCGCGTACAACGTCATCCAGGCCAAGATCGCGATCGGATCGGGACAGCTCCTGGGCAAGGGCGTGGCCGGCGCCACACAGAGCCGGCTGGCCTTTCTTCCGGAGCGTCACACGGATTTCATCTTCGCCGTATTCGCCGAGACGTGGGGATTCGTCGGGTGCCTCGTGCTGCTCACCTGCTACGCGCTGCTCTTGCTCCGCGGTTTCGACATCGCGGCCTCGACGCGCGAGCCGGTGGGTCGCCTGATCGCCCTCGGCGTCACCGCCCTCTTCGCGACACAAGTGCTCGTGAACGTGGGGATGGTCGTCGGTCTGCTGCCTGTCGTCGGGGTGCCGCTGCCGTTGATGAGCTACGGCGGCACCTCCATGCTCGTCTCGTTGACGGGCCTCGGGCTGCTCCTCTCCGTGCGAATGCGGCAGTTCCAATGAGACGCGCGGCGGATCGCTTGCGAGCCGTGTGCGCGTCGGGGGAGTGCCGCCGTGAGCAAACGGATCGTCGTCAACGCCGGTCTCATCGAGACCCGCGTCGCCGTTCAGGAAGGTAACCTACTCACCGAGCTGTACCTCGAGCGGCGGCGCCACCGCTCGATCGTGGGCAGCGTGTACAAGGGCGTCGTGTCCAACGTGCTGCCGGGCATGCAGGCCGCCTTCGTGGACATCGGCCTCGCCAAGGACGCATTCCTCTATGCCGGTGACTACACGTCCAGCTTGACGCCGTCCGCCGAGACGAACCTCGACGTGGACCTCGAGGAGGGCGAGACGCCACGACGCGAGGCGACAGGGCCGATCGAGCAGATGCTCGCCCGCGGCCAGCACGTCCTCGTGCAGGTCTCGAAGGAGTCGCTCGGCACCAAGGGCGCACGCATCACATCGTTCATCTCGCTGCCCGGCCGGTATCTCGTGTTCATGCCGCAGGCCGAGCATATCGGCGTCTCCCGGCGCATCCGTGACGAACACGAGCGCGACCGTCTGCGAGCGGCTCTGCGCTCGCTCTCGCTGCCGCCCGGCGGCTTCATCTTGCGCACGAACGCCGAGGGCAAGGATGAGGCGGAGTTCGCCACCGACGTGGAGTTCCTTACGCGGCTCTGGAGTCAAATCCAGGCGCGCTACGAGGAGGCGACGCCGCCGGCCGCGCTCCACGAGGAGGCGGACCTGACCTTTCGCGTGGTACGCGATCTGTTTTCGCCGGAGGTGGACGAGTTCGTCGTCGACGATCCGGCCGTTCATACCCGCGTGCTCGGCTACGTGGCGGCGCTGGTGCCCGCCCTCGACAGTCGGGTACGGCTCCACACGGAGCGGACGCCGATCTTCGATGCCTTCGGCATCGAGAAGGACATCGAGAAGGCGCTCCGGCGGCGCGTCTGGCTGAAGTCCGGTGGCTACATCGTGATCGATCACACCGAGGCGCTGGTCTCGATCGACGTCAACACGGGCAAGTACGTCGGCAAGCGGGACTTCGAGCAAACGGTGTTGAAGATCAATCTGGAGGCGGTGAGCGAGGTCGTGCGGCAGATCCGTCTGCGCGATCTCGGCGGCATCATCATCATCGACTTCATCGACATGGAGGTTCCCGAGCATCGCGAGCAGGTCGAGAAGGCGCTCAAGCGCGCGCTCGCCGACGACAAGGCGCGCACGAATGTCATGCCGATCTCGGAGCTGGGTCTCGTCGAGATGACACGCAAGCGCGTGCGGCAGGATCTCCGCGCCCTGCTCAGCATCCAGTGTCCGACGTGTCGCGGGACTGGCGTGACGAAGTCCGACGAGACGCTCGCGGCCGAGATCTTGCGCGCCGCCCGCGCGAAGATCGTCGCCGAGACGGAAGTCGTCGCCCACCGCGAGGTGGTGGTGCGTGCGCATCCGGACGTCGCGACGTATCTCGAGGGTGAGGCGCGGCCGGATCTCACCGAGCTCGAGACGTCACTCGACGTGAAGATCGTCGTCCAGGCCGCCGATCGGCACGGCCAGCGTGACGAGTTCGAGGTCCGCGTGCGATGACCGACGCCGGCCGGGCCCGTGCATTCCCGCGCGGGCTCGTGCGATTCGGCGCGCGGAGCGCCTCGGTGCCGGCCGGCCCGCCGACGCACGAGTGGGTGGACGTCTTCGTCTTTCGTCGGTAGCATCGCGGGCCATGGCCAGGGTGACGCCGTCGCGGATCAGTGCGCAAAAGATCATGAGCGATCTGCGGCTGGCCTCGAAAAGGGGTGACCGGGCCGCGCTGTCGCTCGCCCTCGACCAGATGCGGACGCTCGCCCATTCGCCGAAGTACTGGGAGAAGTACCTCACGCTGCTGCGCAATCCTCTGGCCCGCCTCGTCGACATGGTCGTGATCAAGCAAGGCGAGCGGATCGCTCACCAGAAGGGCTGGAAGCTGCCCCGGACGCCACCGCCCGGCGAGAAGCCTCGAAAGCCGAAGAAGCCCGACCGAGCGCACGTGGCGCGCCCACGCGCCGCGGCCCGGAGTACCGCGCAGATCTCACTGTTCGAGTGAGCCGCGCGCTCGTCGTCGTCAATCCCAGGGCGGGCGGCGGCCGCACCGGTCGCGTGTGGCCACGCCTGCGCGATGCGCTGACGCGCGCCGGCCTCGCATTCGACTGGGCGGTCACACGCGCCGCCGGCGACGCGGTCGTGCTCGCGCGCGATGGCGCGCGCAGCGGTCACACGCTCGTCGTCGCCGTGGGGGGCGACGGCACGCTGAACGAGGTCGTCAACGGCCTTACCGACGCTGACGGCACGCCGCTCGCCACCGCCGGCGCCCTGCTGACCGGGCGCGGCCGCGACGCCTGCCGGAATTTCGGGGTGCCACGCCGAATCGCGGACGCGGTCGCGGCGCTGACCGCCGGCGTCGATTCGACGTTCGATCTGGGTCTTGCAACGTGGGCGCATGGGGGGCGTCGTTACTTCGTGGGCGCCGCCGGCGCGGGATTCGACGCCGCCGTCGCCGCGCGGGCGGCCGCCGTCGGCGCGCGGGGCACGCTGCCATATCTCCTCGCCGTGCTGGCCACCGTGCGCGCGTCGCATCCGACCCCGCTCACCCTCACCGTCGACGGGCGGACGGTGTGGCGGACGCCACTGCTGACGGCGGTGGTCGCCAATGCGCGGCACTTCGGCGGCGGGATGCGCATCGCGCCGGCCGCCGATCCCGGCGACGGCCGGCTCGATCTTGTCATCCTCGGCGCCCTCGGCCGCCTGGAGATCGTGCGCTGGCTGCCGACGATCTACTGGGGCGGTCATCTGGCGAATCCGAGGATCACGACGCACCGCGCCGCCGTCATCACCATGGACGGGCCAACGTCCCTGCCGATCCAGCTCGACGGCGAAGTCGACGCCGGCACGCCGGTCACGATCACCGTTGCACCGCGCGCGCTGCGGCTGCGCCTGCCGCGCGGTTGACAGCGCCGCCGGCGACGGCGATAGTACCGGGTGGGGGTATAAGCCGCGATGCTGAACGACGAGACGAAGGCCAAGGCGCGCGGGCGGCTCCGGCGGATCGAGGGGCAGGTGCAAGGCCTCCAGCGGATGATCGAGAACGAGGCCTACTGCGTGGACATCCTGCTGCAGATCTCGGCCGTGCAAGGCGCGCTCGAGCAGGTGCGGAAACTGCTCCTCGGCCGCCACATCGAGTCGTGCGTCGCCGATGCGCTGCGCTCCGGCAACAAGACCGATCGCCAGCAGAAGATCGAAGAGCTGCTCGAGGTCTTCGCGCGCTTCGGAGCGAGATGATGGCTCGGCTCATCGTGCCGGTCAGGGGTATGCACTGCGCCGCCTGCGTCGGCAAGGCGGAGCGTGCGCTCGCCGACGTGCCCGGGGTCGCGGACGCCGTCGTGAACCTCGCCACGGAGCGCGCCACCATCGAATACGATCCCGCGCGGGCCGACCTCGGCCGCTTGCGACACGCCGTCGAAGCGGCCGGCTACGAGCTTGGCGATCCTCCGGAGGCGAGCGATGCCGACGGTGGCCCCGATCGAGAGCGCGCGGCGCGAGCCGCCGAGCAGCGCGAGCTGCGCACGCGCGTCGTCGTCGGCGCGGCGCTGTCGGTGCCGATCGTGCTCGGCAGCATGCCGGAGATTTTCCCATGGTCACCGGCGTGGCTGCGCAATCCGGGTGTCCTGTTGCTCCTGACCACGCCCGTGCAGTTCTGGGTCGGCGCGGCATTCCATCGCGGCTTCCTGCGCGATCTCCGGTACCGCAGCGCCAGCATGTCCACGCTGGTCTCGCTCGGGACGAACGCCGCGTACTTCTTCAGTGTCGCCGTGACGCTCTGGCCGCATGCGTTCATGGCGCTCGGCGCGATGACGTACTACGAGACGGCGGCGGTGGTCATCACGCTGGTGGCGTTCGGACGCTGGCTCGAGGCCCGCGCGCGCGGCCGGACGTCGGACGCCATTCGCCGGCTCGTCGCGCTGGCCCCGCGTATGGCGCGCGTGGTGCGCGACTCCGTCGAGGTTTCGGTGCCGACCTCGGCGGTGCAGCGTGACGACCTCGTCCGGATCCGTCCGGGCGAGCGAATTCCGGTCGACGGGACGGTGGTCGAGGGCCGGTCGAGCATCGACGAATCCATGCTCACCGGCGAGAGCATGCCCGTCGAAAAGACACCCGGGGCGGCCGTCTTCACGGGGACGGTCAACGTCACCGGCAGCTTCGTGTTCCAGGCGACGCGCGTCGGCTCGGAGACCACGCTCGCGCGGATCGTCGCGCTCGTCGAGGCGGCGCAGGGCTCGCGGGCCCCCATTCAACGCCTGGCCGACCGCGTGGCCGCCGTCTTCGTGCCGATCGTTCTCGCGCTCGCGGCGGTGACGTTCCTGGCATGGTGGCTCCTCGGCCCCTCGCCCGCGCTGCTCTACGCGCTGACGAATGCCGTCGCCGTGCTCGTCATCGCCTGCCCGTGCGCCATGGGGCTGGCGACGCCGACGGCCATCATGGTCGGGACTGGACGCGGCGCGGAGTTCGGTGTGCTGATCAAGAGCGCGGTGGCGCTCGAGACGCTCCACCGCGTCGACACCATCGTCTTCGACAAGACCGGCACGCTGACCCTTGGTCGGCCGCGCGTCACCGACGTGCTGACGGTACCTGGCACCGCCGAGGAAGACGTGCTCGCGCTGGCGGCGGCGGCCGAGCAGGGATCGGAGCATCCGATCGGTGCCGCCATCGTCACCGCTGCCAAGGAGCGTGGCCTGGCCATGCCGCCGGTGACGGAGTTCGCGGCCGTCCCCGGCCAGGGGGTCGATGCGTTGGCGCCCGACGGACGCGTGCTCCTCGGTAACCGCGGCTTCCTCGAGTCGCGCGGCGTCGCGGTCACCGCGCTCGATGAGCGCGCGGCCGCGCTCACCGCCGACGGCAAGACGCTCGTGTACCTCTCGCTCGCCTTGCGGGTCGTCGGCGCCATCGCGGTGGCGGACGTCCTGAAGCCGGAGGCCACGGCCACGGTCGCGGCACTGAAGCGCCGCGGACTCGCGGTGCTCATGCTCACCGGCGACGACCGCCGGACGGCGGATGCAGTTGCGCGCCGCGCGGGGATCGAGCGCGTCCTCGCCGAGGTGCTTCCCGACGCGAAGGCACGTGCGATCAGCGAGCTGCGGGCGGCAGGCGCGAGCGTCGCCATGGTCGGTGACGGCATCAACGACGCGCCGGCCCTGGCGCAGGCCGACGTCGGCATCGCGATGGGCTCGGGCACCGACGTAGCCCTGGACGCGGCCGACGTGGCGTTGATGCGCGGCGACTTGCGCGGTGTGCTGAGCGCGCATGCGCTGTCGCGCGCGACGATTGGTGTCGTGAAGCAGAATCTGCTGTGGGCATTCGGCTACAACGTCCTGCTCGTCCCCGTCGCCGCCGGCGCGCTCTATCCGTTCTGGGGCGTGCTGCTCTCGCCCATTCTCGCCGGGGTGGCCATGGCATTCTCGTCGGTGTCCGTCGTCACCAACAGCCTGCGACTGAAACGCTGGAAGCCTGTGGAGGCCCTCGATGGCCACTGATCCGGTTTGCAAGATGAGCGTCGATCCCGCCCGCGCCGCCGCCGAGTCCGTCTACCGCGGCCAGACGTATTATTTCTGCGCGGTCGGCTGCAAGCAGGAATTCGATCGCGAGCCCGAGAAGTATCTCGGCGGCGGCTCGAGCCCGATGTCACGCTGATGCTCGAGCCCGCCGTCCTGCGCGACCGGGCGCGTTACGAGCGGCGCATCGACGGCTGGGTCGACAACCTCCATGACGATGCGCTCACGCATACGGTCCGCATCGTCGACCCGGAGCGGGCGCTGGAGCTCACGGCGGTGGTGACACCGCCGCCGGCGTACCTGATCCGCGCGGTGCGATGTCGGGCGCTCGACCGCGACTTCGACGTCGCGCACGGTCTCGACACGCTCGTGGGCACGCCGATGACGGCTGGTCTCACGCGTCGCGCCGCCGCCGCGGCCGGTGCCGGGGACAGCGCCGCCCTCGTCGTCGACGCGGTGATCGAAGCCGCGCGGCTCGCGCGGCAGGTCACCAAGCTGCCCCCGGCGCGGGCAGCGCGCGCCGAGAGCGGCGATGCGCGGGAGTACTGGCAGCTCGATGCGGAGGGCTGGAGCGATCTGCCCGACTCGTGCTTCACGTACAGCGCCGCTGGCCGCCGTCTCTTCGACACGCGGACGGTCGTCGCCGCCGCCACGCCGGTGCTCTACAGCCCGCCGCCCGGCCAGCGAAAGGTGTTCGAGCGCCGCAAGCTCATGCGGCTCGAGCGGTGCGGCGGTCGCCTGGTGCTGTTCCACTCGATGCGCGACAACGTCCACGGCTTCGAGGTCACATACGAGATCGACGCGGCCTCGGCACGTATCATCACCGCCGAGCACACCACGCCCCGTCTCCCGTACATGGGGGTGTGCTCGGAGCCGCAGCGGCGTATCGCGGCGCTGGTCGGAGAGACCGCCGATGCGGGTCTGCGTCGACGTATCGGTGAGCATCTCGGCGGCCCCGCCGGCTGCGCCCAGCTCTACGATCTCACGGCGGATCTGCTGAAGCTCCTCGCCTGACGCTCGCCGTCAGCCGCGCCACGTGCGTCTCGAGCATCGCGGTGTCGCCGACGTCGGGCAGGCCGACCGACGCGGGCGTGCGGTCGGCGAAGGCCGCGCGCGGGGCCAGGCCGACCAGCTCGCCGCGGCGGATCGTCACATGCCGCCGGGTCGCCTCGCGCTCCACCCGATCGAAGGCGTCGGGCACCGACGTCACGCGATAGTCGAGCAAGTTCAGCGAGACCTGGACGAGCCCGCGGCTCGGCAGCGGCACGCCGAGCGCGCGCACCGCGCGCAGCCCGCCGTCGCGCTCGCGCACCGCCCGCGCCACCGCGCGTGCCGTGTCGAGCTCGGCCGTCTCGAGCCAGACGTTGTAGGCGACCAGCACGCCACGGGCGCCGACGACGGCGGCGCCCGCGCGCGCGTCGAAGCGCGCCGGCCCGGCGTCGGGCGCGCCGGCCGGCGTGGTGAGCCGCACCGCCAGCGCCTCGTAGCCGCCGCGGCGAACGTCCGGCAGCTCGCGTCGCTCCGGCGAGCGGGCGGCGGCGCCGTAGAAGTACACGGGGAGCGCATGACGCTCGGCGAGCGTGGTGCCGACACGGCGCGCGACATCGACGGCGACCGTCATGGGCGTACCGGCGAGCGGCACGAACGGCACGACGTCGAGGGCGCCGAGCCGTGGATGGAGCCCGTGATGCTCGCGCATGTCGATGCGCGACAGCGCCGCCTCGGCCAGCACCAGCGCGGCCGCCTCCACCACGGTGGGCGCACCGAGGATGGTGAAGACGGAGCGATGGTGATCGGGGTCACTGTGCACGTCGGCGAGATGTGCGCCCGGCACCGCGCGAATCGCCGACGCAAGGGCGGCCAGCACACGCGCGTCGCGCCCCTCGCTCACGTTGGCCACGCACTCGATAATCATCCGGGGAGACCGTATACTACCGACGGCATGCGGGCCCTGCCAGTCGGGAAGCTCCGTGCCGACGCGTTGCAGGCGGTCTTCGACCGGTATCCCATTCGAGATCCCCGCGTCGTCGTCGGCCCGCGCGTCGGCGAAGACGCCGCCGTCATCGATGTCGGCGATCGCTACCTGGTTGCCACGTCCGATCCCATCACCTTCGCCACCGATGACCTGGCGCGCTACGCGCTCGTTGTGAACGCCAACGACGTCGCCGTTCGCGGCGCGAGGCCGCGCTGGTTCCTGGCGACGCTGCTCCTTCCCGAGGGCCACGCCAGCGACGAGACGGTGACCGCGCTGTTCGCCGCGCTGCAGGAGGCGTGCGAGGAGATGGAGGTGACGCTGGTCGGCGGCCACACGGAAGTCACGCACGGGCTGGATCGTCCCATTGTGGCCGGCACCATGCTCGGCGAGGTCGCGAAGGACAAGCTCGTCACGACGGCTGGCGCGCGTGTCGGTGACGCGGTGGTGATGACGAAGGGCGTGCCGCTGGAGGGCGCCGCCATCATCGCGCGGGCCAAGGAGCGGGAGCTTCGCGCGCGCGGGGTGCCGGCGGGCACGATCCGCCGCGCGAAGGCGTTCCTCAGCGCGCCCGGCCTCAGCGTGTTGCCCGAAGCGGAGATCGCGTGTGAGCTCGCGACGGTTCACGCCATGCACGACCCGACCGAAGGCGGCATCGCCACCGCGCTCGTGGAGCTCGCGCTGGCCGCCGGCGTCGGACTTCGCATCGACCGCGATCGCGTGATGATCGTGCCCGAAGGGCGAACGCTGTGTGAGGCGTTCGGCCTCGATCCGCTCGGCACCATCGCCTCCGGCGCGTTGCTGATGACGCTCGATCCCGCCGACGCCGGTATCGTCATCCACGCGCTGGCGCGGGAGTCGATCGACTGCCACTTCATCGGCCAGGTGGTCGCCCGCGAGCAGGGGGTCATGCTCGTGGAGGGAACGCAGTCGCGGCCGATGCCCGTCTTTCCGCAAGACGAGATCACCCGGCTCTTCAAGGAGAACTGAGCGTGCCCCAGATCGGCTATTCGCACCGTCCGGTTGCTCTCGGTCGCGAGGGGATGGTGGCGTCCGCCCATCCGTATGCCACCCTGGCTGGTGTCGAGACGTTGAAGGCCGGTGGAACGGCGGCCGATGCGGCCATCGCCGTGAACGGCGTGCTCGCGGTCACGCAGCCCAACATGTGCGGCATTGGCGGCGACATCTTCGTCCTGTATCACGAGGCGACCACCCGGACCGTGCACTTTCTCAACGGCGCCGGTCGCTCCGGCGCGCGCGCGTCGCTCGAAGAGCTCGCGCGGCGTCGGCTGCCCGGGCTCCCCGTCGTCGGCGCGGCGACGGTGAGCGTACCCGGCTGCGTCCGCGGCTGGGCCATGCTCCACGAGCGCTTCGGCAGTCGCCCGCTGAGCGAGCTGCTCGCGCCTGCGATCCACTACGCCGAGCGCGGATTCCCGGCGTCGCTCCTCACCAGTCAGGCCATCGACGAGTTCGCGCCGATCACGTCCGACCCCGAATGGCATCGCGTGTTCCGCCCCGGCGGCCGGGCGCCGGCGCTCGGCGAGCTGCTCGTGCAGCAGGATCTCGGTCGCACGCTGCGCGAGATCGTGACCGAGGGCGCCGACGTCATGTACCGCGGTCGGGCGGCGCGCGCGATCGCGGACCGGTTGGCCACGGACGGCTTCGTCACGCCCGCCGACCTCGCCGACCACACCGGTGAGTGGGACGCGCCGATCTCGACGACCTATCGAGGTTACCTGGTGTACGAGACGCCACCGCCGACGCAGGGGCTGGCGGCGCTCCTCACGTTGAACATGCTGGACCTCGAGCCGCTGGCCCGGCATCGGCTGCACTCCGTCGAGCATCTGCATCTGCTGCTCGAGGTCGTCAAGCTCGCCTATGCCGATCGTGATCGGTGGATCGGCGACCCCTCTCACGCGCGCGTGCCGGTGAGCGCGCTGCTGAGCACGGAATACGCCGCGCGCCGCCGGCAGGCGTTCGACGCCGACAAGGCGGGCGCCTACAGTGGCGGCGATGTCGAGGGCGATACCACCGGTTTCGTCGTCGCCGACGCGCGTGGCAACGTGGCCGCCGTGATTCAGAGTCTCTTCAACGGCTTCGGTTCAGGGATCGTCGTGCCCGGCTGTGGCATCGTCCTTCAAAATCGCGGGCGACACTTCCGTCTCGAGCCGGGCCACCCGAGCGTGCTGGCGCCACGCAAGCGCCCCTTCCACACGTTGATGGCGTCCATCGTCACGCGCGACGACCGGCCTGTGTTCGCGCTGTCGACGATGGGAGGTAACGGGCAGGCGATGTTCCACACGCAGATCCTCACCAACCTGCTCGACTACCACCTCGACCCGCAGGAGGCGATCGAGCGGCCGCGGTTCCTCATCGGGGCCTTCTTGCCGGGCGAGCCGGACGATACGATCCATCTCGAAGCGCGGTTGCCCGCGGAGATTTTCGAGGGGCTGCGGGCGCGCGGCCACTCGGTGAAAGTGGCGCCCGACTTCTTCATGAAGACGGGCCACGCGCACGCGATCGCGCTCCGCGACGGCATCCTGCTCGGCGGCGCCGACCCGCGAGGCGACGGCGCCGCCCTCGGCTTCTGAGCGTGGGACATCTGTCGTCGGTCGTCGTGGCCGCGGTGCTGCTGGTGTGCGCCGCTCCGGCGCGAGCGTCCGAGTGGGGGACGATCGTGCCCGCCACGAGCACGATGGAGAGCGTGCGTGCCCGGTATGGCAGCCCCACCAAGACCGAAACGCAGAAGACCGACAACTACGACACGGCGACGTGGATCTACGAGGGCCCGCAGGCGCCGGGGGGCCTGATTCGCATGGTGGTGGATTTCGGCATCTTGCAGGCCAGCGGTTACCGGCGCGACGTCGTGCGCTCGTTCAAGCTCGAGCCCAAGCACGGCATCTTCCATCGGCGCATCGTGTTACTCGGCTGGGGCGAGCCACAACGCGTCGGCAAGCAGGGCGACTCCGAGATCTTCTACTATGCCGACGGGCTCGTCGTCATCTTCGACAAGGAAGGCTTCGACGCGCAGACGCTCGTCTTCACGCCGCCCCAGCCAATCGAGCCAGCGAAGCCGTCGCGCTGAGGAAGCCGCGCACCGGAATGTCGAGCCAGTCCGGTCGATTGTTGGCTTCGTAGACGATCTCGTAGGCGGCCTTCTCCAGCTCCAGCATGGCCACCGCGCGCGCAAATGCGTCGTCCCCGGTGGGCACGAAGGGGGCGTTACCGGCGGCGCCGCGATAGCCATCCAGGAAGGCGGCGCGCGCGGCGGCCTCCCAGTCGCCGACGGCGCGTCCCGCGCGCGCGCTGGTGGCGGCGGCGTAGGCGAAGGAGCGCAGCATGCCGGCGACGTCGCGCAGCGGCGTGTGCTTGCGCCGTCGCTCGGCGAGCGGCCGCAGCGGCTCGCCCTCGAAATCGATCAGCATGAAATCCGCGCCGTCGTCCAGACAGAGTGTTTGCCCGAGATGGAAATCGCCGTGATGGCGGATCTTGGCGGCGCCGAGGAGACCGGAGAGCGCCGCCCCCGTCACCGCCGGGATCTCCGGCAGCTGGCGGCCGCCGGCGGCGCTACGCGCGGCGGCGACCTGCCGCTCGACGGCCGCGGTCCAGGCCGCGATGTCCGTGCCCTCGATCGGCTCGGCACCGAACGCGGTGTTCGATGTCGCCGTGGCGAGGGCCAGATGCAGCTCGCCCGTGCGTCGTCCCAGATGGCGGAGGGAATCGAGCGCGCCGTCGCCGGCAGCCAGGCGGTCCAGCAGCCATTGCCACCCGTCGCGGCCGCCGGCGACGAGCTCCTGAGCCACGGCCAATGTGCAGGCGGCGCCGTCGGCATCGATGTACTCGAGGGCGCCGGCCAGGCGCGGTGTGTTCCGGAACGCCGTCTCCTCGGTGAGGAAGCGCGTGATCTCGAGCTCGGGATTCTCACCCTCGGTGAGCCGGCGAAAGTGCTTCACGATGATGGCGCCATCGAAGATGACCGAGGTGTTGCTCTGCTCGCCGCGCACGCGGCGCACGGCCGCGTCGGCGGCGAGCTCCACGGGAAACGCCCGCGAGCGCTGTCCGCGTAGCGCGCCCCGCTTGCCGCGCGCCTCCGCCTCGTCGGCCATCACGCGCAGGAGCGCTCGGCAGAACGCGGCGTCGTCGAAGGCGTCGTCAACCCCAGTGTCGGCCGCGACCGCGATCACGTAGCGGTCGACGGTGCCGTCGTCGAGGCCGATGCGCACGACACACAGGGCGGCCCCGTCCACCGGGATGCGATCCTCGGTCACGGCCTCGGCGATGCGGCGCGTCTTTGTCGCGAACCACCGCTGGCGCGCCAGCCAATCCGTCGTCGTGCGATCGAGTCGCATCGCGCTGCCGATCAGATCGCCGAGTCTTCGATGCCGTAGCGCGCCGGCCGGCGATCCCGTCGCTCGAGCGTGAACCAGTAGAAGTCGTGCGGTCCGACGCTCAGGAAGTACGGCGCCCGGCCGATGGGGGGGAACCGCGCGCCGCCCAGCATCTCCACCGGGACCGCGCCCTCGTAGGTTGCGAGCGGCAGCTCGATCGGCTGCGTGCGGCCGCTCAGATTGGCCACGATGAGGAGCGTCTCGTCGGCGTGTCGCCGCAGGAACGCCAGCACCGACTGGTTGCGTGGCCGGAGGAACTCGATGTCGCCACGGCCGAAGGCCACCGAGCGCTTGCGGGTCGCGATCAGGCGCTTCATGGTGGCCAGCAGCGAGCCCGGCTGCTTCTCCTGGGCGGCCACATTGACGGCCTGGTAGCTGTAGACCGGGTCCGTGATCACCGGCAAGTAGAGCTGGCCGGGGTCAGCCGTCGAGAAGCCTGCGTTGCGATCGGCCGTCCATTGCATCGGCGTCCGTACACCGTTCCGGTCGCCCAGATGAACGTTGTCGCCCATTCCTATCTCGTCGCCGTAATAGATGATGGGGCTGCCCGGCAGCGTCAGCAGCAGGCAGTTGAGCAGCTCGATCCGCCGGCGATCACCGTCCATCAGCGAGGCGAGCCGGCGTCGGATGCCGAGATTGAGCTTCATGGCCGGATCGCTCGCGTAGGCGAAGTACATGTAGTCACGCTCTTCGCGAGTGACCATCTCGAGCGTGAGCTCGTCGTGGTTGCGCAGGAAGACGCACCACTGGCACGGCGTCGGGATCGGCGGCGTGTGGGTGAAGATGTCGGTGATCGGCAGCCGGTCCTCGCGCCGCACGGCCATGTAGAGGCGCGGCATGAGCGGGAAGTGGAACGCCATGTGGAACTCGTCGCCGTCGCCGAAGTACGGGCGCACGTCCTCCGGCCACTGATTGGCCTCGGCCAGCAGGATGCGATCGCCGCCATATTCGCGGTCGAGCACGCGACGCAGCTCCTTGCACACGGCATGCGTCTCGGGCAGGTTCTCGCCGTTCGTGCCCTCACGCTCGATCAGGTACGGCACGGCGTCGCAGCGGAATCCGTCGAGACCACGGTCGAGCCAGAAGCGCATCACGTCGAGCATGGCCGCGCGCACGGCGGCGTTGTCGTAGTTCAAATCCGGCTGATGGCTGAAGAAGCGATGCCAGTAGTACTGCTTGGCGATTGGATCCCAGGTCCAGTTCGACTTCTCGGTATCGGTGAAGATGATGCGCGCGTCGCGATACCGCTGATCGGTCGCGCTCCAGACATAGTAGTCGCGATATGGCGAGGCGGGGTCCGAGCGCGCTGCCTGGAACCACGGATGCTGGTCCGAGGTGTGGTTCATCACCAGATCGGCGATCACTCGCAGGCCGCGGTCGTGAGCGGCATCGAGGAATTTCTGGAAGTCCTCGACGGTCCCATACGCCGGATGCACGCCATAGAAGTCGGCGATGTCGTAGCCGTCATCGCGCAGCGGGGAGGGGTACATCGGGAGGATCCAGAGGCAGTCGACGCCGAGGTCGCGCACGTAGTCGAGCTTGGCCGTGAGCCCGGCAAAATCGCCGACGCCGTTGCCGTCGGCATCCATGAAGGCCTTCACGTGAACTTCGTAGAAGACGGCGTCTTTGTACCAGGTCATTTGTAGCGAAGGGGCTGTTGGCGGTTCCACGCGTGGGTGGCCTGGCCTCGATGGTCGTGGCTGCGCTCCGCGTTCGACCGTTCCGAAGCGGTCGACCGTTCCGAAGCGTTCGACTGTTCCGAAGCGTTCGACCGTTCCGAAGCGTTCGACCGTTCCGGTGCTTTGGACCGTTCCGGCGCGTTCAACGATTCTGGTGCTTTCGATCCTGTTCGCATCATTTGAGGAGCTGGAAGATTTGAGCGGGCTCTTTCTGCGGATCGAGCTCGACGTAGCCGCGGGGACCGTGCCAGTCGTAGGTGACGTCGGTGAGCAGCTCGCGCATGCGGTACGGCTGGTCGTGACCGAGGCCGAGGGCGGCCAGCGGCACGTCGACGAGGCTGGCGTGCGAGGCAAACGGGTCGAGGTTGACGGCCACGAAGATCCAGTCGTCGCCGGCCGCCTTGCCATACCAGAGGATGTTCGGATCGTCGGCGGCATAGAAGCGCAGGTTGCTGTAAAGCTGCAGCGCCGGATGCGCGCGCCGAATCCGGTTCAGCCGCGCCAGATAGTCGGTCAGGTTGCCGGGCGCATTGAAGTCGCGCCGCTTGAGCTCGTACTTCTCGGAGTCGCGATACTCCTCCGAGCCCGGGGCGAACGGGACGTTTTCGCACAGCTCGTAGCCGCTATAGAGCCCGTAGACGGACGACAGCGTGGCCGCCATCACCACGCGGAACTTGAAGGCCGGACGGCCGCCCTTCTGCAGCGTCTCGTGGAGGATGTCGGGCGTGTTGGGCCAGAGATTGCCACGGAAGTAGTCGGACACCGGCGGCGACGTGATCTCGGTAAAGTACTCGATGAGCTCCGTCTTCTCGTTCCGCCAGGTGAAGTACATGTACGACTGCGTGAAGCCACACTTGGCCAGCACCTGCATCATCTTCGGCCGCGTGAAGGCCTCGGCGAGGAAGATGACCTCCGGGTGCGTCGTCTGGACCTCGCGGATCAGCCATTCCCAGAAGCGGACGGGCTTGGTGTGCGGATTGTCGACGCGAAAAATTTTGACGCGATGGCCGATCCAGAACTCGATGATGCGTTTCATCTCTTGCCAGAGCGGCCCCGGATCCTCACCCACAAAGCTCACCGGATAGACGTCCTGGTACTTCTTCGGCGGATTCTCCGCATATTTGATGGTGCCGTCGGGGCGGTGGAAGAACCACTCCGGGTGCTCCCGGACCCAGGGGTGATCGGGCGACGCCTGGATGGCGAAGTCGAGGGCCACTTCGAGGCCGCGACGCTCCGCTGCCTCCACGAATCGGTCGAAGTCGTCGAGCGTGCCCAGCTCGGGATGGACGGCATCGTGCCCGCCCTCGGGCCCGCCGATGGCCCACGGACTGCCGGGCTCCCCGGGCTCGGCCGTCAGTGCGTTGTTGCGTCCCTTGCGGTGGCTGCGTCCGATGGGATGGATCGGCGGCAGGTACACGACGTCGAAGTTCATGGCGGCGGCGCGCTCGAGCTGCGCCTCCGCGTCCTTAAGGGTGCCGTGCCGTCCGCCCGTGCCGCAGGAGCGCGGAAAGAACTCGTACCACGACGCGAACCGCGCACGCTCGCGGTCGACCACCACCTCGAACTCCCGCGCCGCCCGCGTGGCCGCCGTGCGGTCGAGCGCGGCATCCATCAGCTGCAGGAGGCGTGCCTCACGCGCGACGGCGACGGCAGCGGCCGGCGCCGTCGCCTGTTCGAGCCGACGGACGTACCCGTCGAGCGCCGGGCGCGCCTCGCCGCGCACGCGCCGCGCCGCCGCGCGCACGAGGGCGGTGCCTTCCTCGAGCTCGCTGGCCACGTCTTGCTGTGCATCGACGCGCTTGCCGAGATCGACCAGCCAGGACCGAAACGGATCGGCGAGCGCCTCCAGCGTGTAGAGATAGCGCGCGTTGTCGGCCAGCGTAAAAGCGCCTGCCCAGCGATCGTTGTCGACGTGGCGCATCGGCGCCTCGTGCCACGCGCGCTCGTCGAGACGGCGGTAGAGCAAGAAGGCCACCAGCACCTCGTGACCTTCCTTGAAGATATCGGCGCTGACCTCGAGCACGGCGCCGACCTCGCGCTTCAGTGCGTAACGGCCGTCATCGACGCTGGGACTGACGTTCTCGATGACGACGGTCCGCTTGAGCTCGGCCGCCGGCGGCACGTCGCCGCGGGCGCCGGCCGTCTTGCGCTGCGGGGTCGCCCGCCGGGCCCTCGTGGTCGCCATCACCGCCAGTGTTCCACGAGATAGGGCTTCTGTCGCTCGAACGCCATCGCCGTCGCCTCGAGGATCTGTTCGGTCGCCTCGGCGGTGGCCTGGCGCGTGGCGGTGACATAGGCCGCCGTACGTCCCAGATAGAGCGGAACCAGCGAGCGGAGCAGGTGCTCTCGGTGCACGACGCCGTAGTGGTGGCCGAGCGCGAAGTCGTAGACGACACGGGCCCAGAGATCGTCGGGAAACCGGAAGCGCTCCGCGTCGTCGCCGTCCAGACCGAGGACTTCTCCGAGCGTGTCGGGAGCGAGAATCAGCTCCCAAATCGAGCTGAGGTCACGGACGCCGAGGCGGAACCCCTCGAAGAGCGCGCGGACGTCGACACTCATCGGCGCGATGGACACCGGCTGGGGCTGACCGACCGTGGGCACCGGCTCGCTGTCGCGAACCTCGAGCCAGAGGTCCTGGTGGCGATCCATCACCGTGAATGCGGCACCGAGCGTGCCGGCCACCATGGCCGGCAGGTCCGTCGTCCGCGTGCGCGAGCGCACGACGTACGGACCGAGCCACGCTTCCCAGACGGAGAACCCGTCGGCGATGGCGGCGCCGGTGACCCACAGATCCGTCACGTCACGGCCTGTCCACTGCCATTTCGGGTGGAGGAGCAGATGATCGATCAGTCGCGCGGACAGCGCCTGCTGTCCGCCGTACGGCTGGTGGATTCGCCGCGCATAGAGCGCGCGCATGAGCGGCGCCAGCATGAGTCGCGTGACGGTGCCTTCCCAGCGGTGTCGCGGATACGCGGGGCACAGGAGGTCGGCCTTGTCGGTGAGAATCGGCCGCCCGAGCTCGGCGATCCAGTCGGGCGTGATCGACACGACGTCGGCCTCGAGGACGACGAGGGCGCGCACGCCGAGCTGCCGCGCGCGGATGAACACCGCGCGTAGCGCCTCCCCGCGGCCGGGCACGCCGTGGAACGGCACCGCCGCACGCTCTCCCGCGGGCGGCTCGTAGGGTACGGCCACCACCGGCAGGCCAGCCGAGTGCACGAGGTCGATCGTCGCATCGGCGGAGCCGGCGTCGGCGGCCAGCAGTGTGGTCTGCACGTCGGGGAAGTGGCGCGCGACACCCTCGGCGGCCGCCGTCACCACGGTCTTCACCGTCTCCGCGTTGTTGTAAGTGAGGACGGCGATGGCGAGGTCCGTCGCCGGACGCGGCGCGCCCGCCTCGGCGGTCATGACGTCAGATGGATCAGGAGCGCCATGTAGTCGACGAGATGTCGCGTGATGAGGAACGACCGTCGCACGTGCTCGCGACCGGCGGCGCCCATGCGCGCGATCAGCTCCCGGTTGTTCAGCAGATGGCGGAGGCGGAAGGCGGCGCCCTCCACCGAGTGCACGGTGTAGCCGGTCACGTCGTAGACGATCTGGTGCGGGAGGCCGCCCACGAAGCCGCCGATCACCGGCTTGCCCTTCCACATCGCCTCGGCGGCGCCGAGGCCGAACGAGCCACGGATCGATTTCTGCAAGACGATGGTGGCCGCCCGCTGCAGGGCGTTGATCTCGACGTGCGCGTCCGGCGGCAGCTCCCGGACGAGGATGTCGGGGTCGCGGTGCGCGGCTTCGCGCAACTCTTCCAGGACGGCCGGGCTTTCCACGTCGGCGCCGAGGGTGCCGGCCAGGATCAGACGGACGTCATAATGCTTTTTCACGAGGCGATAGGCGTTGACCACGCCGAGCGGGTCGTCGGCGGCGTTGAACTCCCCGACCTGGAGCAGCAGCGGCTTGTCCTGGGGCACGCTGAGCGTGCCGAGCGTGGTCGTGATCTCGCGCGGAGTGAGATCGCGGTTCTTCTCGGACAGTGGATCGATCGACGGATGGATCACGTATTTCGGCACGCCGAGCCGCCGCGCGAACGCCGGCAGCGAGAAGATCGCCGCGTCGTACTGATTCACGAACGGACGCACGAAGCTCCACGCGCGTCGCTGTGGGCGCGAGCAGTCGAAATGGCAGCGCCACACCCACCGGCCGGCGGCCGGACGCGCCTGCACGAGCGTGGCCGGCTGCGTGTCGTGCACGAGGACCAGGTCCGCCTCGAGGCTCAGCTTCTTGGCGTTGACGCGATTCATCTCGACGAAATGATCCAGCGCCTCGTCCGTCAGCACGCGCTCGGTGCCGCGCAACGAGGCCTCCAGCGCGGTGGCCGTCGCGTAGAACGCCGGGTCGCCGCCCGTGATCTCCCAGACCGCCTCGACGCCGAGGTCGGCCATGATGGGCACCAGCGTCTGGAGAATTTCGGCGGCGCCGCCGCCGAACCGCCCGGCGCTCAGGTGGAGCAGTCGGCGCCCGCGCACGCGCTCGCTCAACTTCAGGATGATGTCGACGACGCCCGGGGGGGCGACGCGCCGATAGTCCTCCACGCCGATCACGCGGGGCTTCCTTCGAGGGCGGCGTCGACGAGGGTCAGCACGCGGGCGCGGACGCGCTCGAGATTCGTCATGTACGTGTCGATGCGCTCGATCTTATCGGCGAGCTCGGGCAGCTCGAGCGACAAGCGGATCCACTCGGCGAAGTCGCCGGCGCGCCGGCCCAGCCGTGCGCGGGCCTCGACCATGTGCATGTAGATCGCGCTGGCGTCGACAGCGGCCAGTCCGGCGCGGAACTCCGCGAGCGTCTCGGCCCCGGGGCCGAGCATCACCTCGACGATGTGCGACTGCTGGAAGTAAAAGATCTCGCCGTGCTCCACACGCGGCACGCTGGAGAGCCGGACGAGGTGGTCGTGGATCACCGAGGCGAGCTCCTCGCGCAGGTCCTCGAGCGTCGCAAACTCGAACGGGTTCACCACGGCCAGCCGCTCGGCCAGCACCTGATCGCGCAGGTGGGCCGCCACCCAGGCCGCGAAGTCGTTGCCGTAGGCGGTCGTGATCGGACGGTGGCGGAGGAAGTAGCCGTGCGTGTGATAGAACACGGAGCCGGCCGGCACTTCCTCGAGACGCTCCAGGAGCTCGCGCTCGTCGGTGGCTCGGTGGTCGAGCGCCTGTCGCAGCTCGACGCAGCCGGTGAAGACAAACGGGCGGTTGGCGCGTCGACTCATGCGGGCCTCCGCTCGAGCAGCGCCACCGGGAAGCGCGCGAGCACGCGACCCAGGGGGAGGGCGTCGCCCTCCAGCGTCTCACCGGTGAGGACGTTCACGACGCGGCCGCCGAGCTCGGCCGGTACATCCAGCGTGGTGTCCCCCCAGTATTCCGCACCGAGCGGCGTCGCCTCGCCCCCGCGGCGCGCGAGCAGGCGCGGCACCACGGTGACGGTGGCGCTCTCACCGGCGACACGCGCGAAGGCGCACACGTGCTCGGCGAGGGCGCCGCGTGCCTCGAGCGGCCGATAGGCGCCGGTGGCGAAGAGGGTGGGGCGAGCGCGTCGGAACGCGAGTGCCTCATGGACAAGGAACAGCTTCACACGCGCGTCGTCCTTGTGGAGCCAGAGGTCGTGCGCGAGCGCCGCGCGGTCCGCGGTGCTGGCGAGCGCCTGCTCGAGCTCGCCGAGCAGCCGCTGCCGCAGCTTCCAGTCGACGGGCCGCCGGTTGTCCGGATCCACGAGACTCAGATCCCACAGCTCGGTGCCCTGATAGAAATCCGGCACGCCGGGCGCGGTGATCTTCAGCAGCGTCTGCGCCAGGGAATTGATGGCGCCGTACTGCGCGATCCGTGCCTGGAACCGGCCGAAGTCGTCGAGGAAGGCGGCCGCGCGCTCTCGATCGACGATGGCCTGTGCGAAGCGCGTGAGCGCCGCGTCGTACTTGGCGTTCGGATTGATCCAGCTCGTGTGCGTTTTCGCCTCGCGCACGGCCTTGAGCAGATAGGCCGTCAGTCGCTCGGCGTCGATCGGCCAGACTCCGACGAGCGTCTGGTAGATCAGGTACTCGGTGTTGGCGCCCGGCACGGGCGCGCCATCCACGGTGCCGCGGTGGCGACGATTCAGTCGCTGCCACGCGCCCACGCGGCTGCGCCATTCGTCCGGAATTTCCGACAGCACGTTGATGCGCGCGCGGACGTCCTCGCCGCGCTTGGTGTCGTGGGTGGCCGTGGCCGACAGGGAATGTGGCGAGCGGCGGAGGCGTGCGGCGTTCTCGGCGTGAAACTCGGCGAGGCTCACGCCGAAGCGGCTCGGATCACCGCCCACCTCGTTCAGCGAGACGAGACGGTTGAAGCGGTAGAGGGCGGTGTCCTCGAAGCCCTTGGCCGTCACCGGCCCCGTGATCTGCTGGAAGCGCATGACGAAATCCAATCGCTCCCGGATGTCCGCCTCGGTCGCCGCGGCGGGCGCCTCCAGGGTGAGGACGCGCTGCAGCCAGTCGTAGACCGTGGCGTCGGTGGTGGCGCCCCGACGAGCGTGCGCGATGGCGCGGGCGATGTACTCGCGATCCCGCGCGCTGACCTGGCCGTCCACGTACGTCCGGTAGACCGGGAAGCCGACGATCGTCTCGCGCAGCGCGCGGGTGAGGCTGCCGAGCGTAAAATCGCGTGACGCGCGATGCTTCTCGGAGATCGTGTTGAGCCGGTGACCGAGCACGTTCAGCTCGGACGCCATCGACGTCTCGGTGATCAGCCGCTTGCACTCGTGCACGATCTCCGAGAACGACGGCCGTGTCTTGATGAGCCGCAGATAGATATGTTCCATCGCCCGTGCGTTGCTCCGGTCCACGAACACGCCGTTCAGCAGATTCAGGAACTCGTAGCCGGTCGTGCCGGACGTCTCCCATGACTCCGGCAGCTGCTCGCCCGGGGCCAGGATCTTCTCGGCCACCACGTAGAAGTCGCCGCCGGCGCCGCGCTGGAGCCGCCGGAAGTACTCGGCCGGGTTGTAGAGCCCGTCCGGGTGATCGATGCGCAGCCCGGTGACGACCCCGTCGCGAACGAGACGGAACACGAGCCGATGCGCCGCCTCGAAGACCTCGGGATCCTCCATGCGAATGGCGGCCAGATCGTTGATGTCGAAGAAGCGCCGATAGTTGATCTCCTCGCCGGCCACGCGCCAGTAGGCCACCCGGTAGGCCTGCTCGGCGAGCAGATCGTCCAGGAGATCCATGCGCCGCGGCGCGCCGGGCGTGCCGTTGAAGATCTCGATGTTCTGGGCGACGAACGCGCGCACCGGCTCGGATTCCGCCAGCAGCGCGAGCAGCTTGTCGCGGCCGATCTCCTTCTCGCGCCGGCGCGCCGCCAGTCGCTCGGGATCCTTCTCGGTGCGCGGCGGCAGCGTGGCGAACCAGGTGATCAATGATTTCAGGCGCACGACGTCCGGATGCTCGCCGCCGAGCTCGGCCGACAGCGTGTCGATGCGATGGCCGAGGATGCGGCCGTAGGAGCGGGGTGAGATCGGCAGCACCGTCTCGTAGTAGTGGACGACGAAGCGGCCGTCTTCGAGCGAGAGTCGTAGCTCGCCCTTGTCGAGGACGGTCCCGTACTGCTCGCCCAGAATCGGCAGCAGCACCTTGTCCGCCAGCTCGCTCTTGACCGGATGCCAGTCGATGTCGAAGTACGACGCATAGGCGGAGGCGGCGCCGTTCTCGAGGACGTCGTACCACCAGGCGTTCCGGTTCCGCGCGATCCCCATGTGGTTCGGCACCACGTCGACGAGCAGCCCCATGTCGCGCTCGCGGAGCGCCGTCGCGAATCTCTCGAACGCCGCCTCGCCGCCCAGCTCCTCGCGCAACCGACCGTGGTCGCTGACGTCGTAGCCGTGCGAGCCGTGCGTCGCCGTCTCGAGGAACGGCGAGGTGTAGCAATCGCTCACACCGAGCGCCTTCAGATAATCGAGCAGCGCGGCGGCATCGTCGAACGTGAGGTCAGGACCGAGCTGCAGGCGATAGGTTGCGCGGGGCGTGCGCATCAGCCGGCCGCCTCGGGCGTCAGCTGGAAGCCCAGCGCATCGCCCAGCGGGGCGAGCACCGCGTGGGCGCCGGGCTGCCGCGCCCAGGTCTCGAAGAAGAAATTCTGCGTGGCCCACCGGCCATAGCGCAGCCCGAGCCGGTGGGCGCCCTCGATCAACGCCAGGGCGTCGGCAACGCGAGCGGGCGTGGGATGCTCGGCGACGGCGGTCAGTGCCCGGCGCACCACGCGCATGGCGGTCGGCCGCCCGGCCGCGAGGTCGAGCGTGAGGCCGAGCGCGGTGGCTTCGCCGGCCAGCTCGAACATCCGGTCGGGCAAGGCGCCCGTGTCGCCCCGCGTCTCGACCTTCGTGAGCTCGGTGAGCAGCGCTTGCTCGATCACGTGACGCGCCACGAGCCGCAGCACCTCGGGGATGGGGGCATCGGCCTGCCGCAGATAATGCACGAGCTTGCGGTTCTCCTCCCACATCTGCTGATACGTCTCCTCGTGCCGCTGCAGCGTGGCGCGCGTGACGGTGGCGAGCACGCGCCGGCGCTCGTCGAGGAACAGGTCGGTCAGCGAGAAGCTGCCGCCCGGAAACGATTCGTCCATCCCGCGCACGACGTCGGCGACCGTGGAACGGCCGTAGCGGCGGACGAGATCGGCCTTGATGGCCGCATAGACGCCCGCGTCCTCCCACGCGCGCACGCCGCAGACGAAATCCTGACCGCCGAAGTGCAGCACCGCGTACATGGCATCGCGCACGTCGCCCGTGATGGTCGAGCTGATCCGGACATGGCCAAGGCGGAACGGTGTGCCGCCATACGCCTCGCCCGTCTCGTCGACGCGCTGCACGCGATAGGCGTGGACGGCGGCGTCGTCGGGCCACGGCTCGACGAGGCCGATGATCGCGTAGTGCGCGACGACCCGGCGCACGTCGACGACGGCGGGCCGGATGAGCCGCGTCCACACGACGCCGCCGTCGCGAAAGGCCGGCAGGTTGCCGGGCGCATCCGCCAGCCGCCTCGCCATCTCCGACTCGAGCCGCGGGCCGCCGAGGTCGGCCAGGTACTGGATGGCCATGGCGGCATACCTCAAGATCTGCACGGGCTCGATCGAGGACAGTTCATCGAAGAACCAGCCGCACGACGTGAACATGAGCAGCCGATTGCGCTGCATCTCCAGCAGACGCCGCACCTCCAGCCGTGCCGCCGCATCGAGCGCGACCCGCTGATGGCGAGTGAAAAAGGATTCGAGGCGCTGGGCGCTCCGGTCGAGGATGATCTCCACGTACGCATCACGCGCCGCCCAGGGATCCTGGAGCCATGCCGCCGCGCGGCTCTCGTAGAACGCGTCGATCTCGTCGCGCAGCCAGTCGAGCGTCACGCGCAGCGGGGCCCGCCAGCGCTGATGCCAGTCGCCGCGCATGCGACAACCGCAGTCGCTCCGCCAGCGCTCGACGCCGTGCGGGCAGCTCCACGACGTCGCCTCGTGGATCTCCACCTCGTGGGTGGGCGGATGCGACGCCAGGAAGGCGCCGTAGTTCGTGAGCGTCGCCGACTGATCGGCCTCGATCTGCCGCACGGCGGCCGCCAGCGCCATCTCCCCGAAGCGGCGGTGATGGCCGTACGACTCCCCGTCGGTGGCGACATGCACGAGCTGGGCGCCGTTGCGCTTGTCCGAGAACGCGCCCGCGAGGTGGGCCACGAGGCGCTCACCGCGCTCGAGCAGATTCTCGAACGCGATGGCGCGCGACACCGGGCCGTCGTAGAAGAAGAGCACCAGCTCGTGTCCGGCCTGGCTGCGCCACCGATACGGCTGGCTGGGATCGATGCCACCCGCGAGATCTTCCCACGGCGCGTCGGTGCCGGCGCGCACACGCGCGGCCTGCGCGGGCGCCAGAATGGTGAACTTCAGACCCGCCTCGGCGAGGACCTCCAGCGTCTCGGTGTCGACGGCCGTCTCGGGCAGCCACATGCCCTCCGGCTCGCGTTCGAACCGCGCGCGAAAGTCGGCCAGGCCCCACGCGACCTGGGTGACCTTGTCGCGTCGAGTCGCCAGCGGCATGATCATGTGGTTGTAGACCTGCGCCAGCGCGTTGCCGTGCCCGCCGCGGGCACGCACGCTCGCCCGATCGGCCTCGACGATCTTGCGGTGCACGCCGGGCGCCTCGCGCTCGAGCCAGGCGCACAGGGTCGGCCCGACGTTGAACGAGATCTTCTCGAAGTTGTCGACGACGTCGAGAATGCGATCCGCGTGATCGACGCGACGGGCGGCCGTGTTCGGGGCGTAGCACTCGGCGGTGACGCGCTCGTTCCAGTCGTGGAACGGCGCGGCGGAGTCCTGGACCTCCACCGCTTCCAGCCAGGGATTCTCGCGCGGCGGCTGGTAGAAGTGACCGTGGATCGTGACGAAGCGAGCCGACGACACCGACGACTCTAGAACTCCTCGAGGCCGGACAGAAACTCGCGGCGGCCGCCGCGCGGAACGACCACGAGCCCCGACGGATCGACGAAGTGGCGCCGCCGGTCCACGGCCGCGTCGACGCCGATCTCGCTATCGGCGGGAATGATGTTGAATCGATCGACGATCGCGCGTCGCAGCCGGGCACCCTTTCCCACCGTCGTGTGGTCCATCACAATGGAGTCCTCGATCACGGCACCTTCGTTCACCCACACCGAACGGCCGATGATCGAGTTCCGGATGGTCGCGCGCTTCACCAGCGAGGACTCGCCCACGTGGGCGTTGTCGACGTCGCCACCGATGAAGCGGGCCGGCGGTCCCGGATGCTGCCCGGTGCGGATCGGCCAGTACCGGTTGTCGAGGTCGAACAGCGGCGATTCCCCGAGGAGGTCCATGTGCGCCTCCCAGTACGCGCTGATAGTGCCCACATCGCGCCAGTACGCCTGCTCCTCATAGGGCTTCACGCCGGGGACCTCGTTGGCCTGGAAGTCGTACGCGTACACACGGCCGGTCGGCACCAGCTCGGGAATGATGGAGCGCCCGAAATCATGGTCGGTCGAGCGGCGGGCGTCGGCGAGGAGCGCATCCACGAGCGCCTGCCGCGTGAAGAGATAGTTGCCCATGGAGACGAGCGCGCGCTCGGGGTCGTCCGGCATCGCGGGCGGCTGCTTCGGCTTCTCCACGAAGTCGATGACCTTGCCGTGCCGGTCCACCGCCAGCACGCCGAACGCGGTGGCGTCGGCGCGCGACACCGGGCGCGCGGCGACCGTGACGTCGGCGCCCGACTCCTGGTGCACGGTCAGCATCTGGTTGATGTCCATCCGGTAGATGTGGTCGGCGCCGAAGATGGCCACCACGTCGGGATTGAAGTCGTCGATGACGTTCAGGTTCTGGAGCACGGCGTCGGCGGTACCGCGAAACCACGCGGGACCGAAGCGCATCTGCGGCGGCACCACCGTCACGAAGTAGTCGGGCACGATGCCCGTCGTGCGCCAGGAGAGTCGGACGTGCTCGATCAGCGACTGGGATTTGTACTGCACGAGAATGTAGAGCGAGAGCACATCCGAGTTTACGAAGTTCGACAGGACGAAATCGACGATTCGATAGCGCCCGGCGAACGGCACGGCCGGCTTGGATCGATCCCGCGTCAGCGGATGGAGTCGCTCCCCCTTGCCGCCGGCCATGATCATGGCCAGGACTCGCGCTCGGCGTCTCATCGACTACTGTGTCGGCGCCTGGGCCCAGCGCGGGTCCAGGTCGGGGAAGACGAAATCCTCTCGCTCGAGGCGACGGAGGGTGTTGGCGGCTTCGATCGACAGCGGCTCACCGCCGCGGAGCGTGTGGGCCATCTCCGACAGGCGCTTGAACTCCGCGTAGTGCTCGGCCACCCGGCGCTCCGCGTAGTCGCGCGCCGCTTGTGTGGTGATCAGGAACTGCCAGTCCGAGGCCTGCAGCAGCAGCAGCTCGCGCGTGGCCTGGGCGAGCACGCGCGCGAGCTCGGCGTTGCCGTCGGCGCCGCGGCGCAGATGCTCGACCCACTCGCTTTCGGCGCTGTACACGCGGTCCCACGTCCATTCGGTCTCCCGATTCAACCACACACGATGATCGCCGCCTTCGCCCCACGAGCCTTCGGGCAACGAGAGCGTCGTGCGTGGCGGCACGGCCGCCAGCGATTCGCCCAGCGTCATCGCCGTCGCGTCGCTTCTCGAGAGACCGCGCGCCACGTGCTCGAGCCATGCTGGCCCCTCGAACCACCAGTGGCCGAAGAGCTCGGAGTCGTACGGCGAGCAGACGAGCACCGGCCCGCGCATGTCGGCGGTCGCGGCCATGATGGTCTCTTTCACGAGGCTGACGAAGTGGCTGGCCTGCAGGCCGACTTTTTCGGCGGCGATCTTGGGATCGTACATCGCCTTGGTGCCGAGGTCGCCCTTCGAGTCGGTGATACGCCAGAAGCGCAGGCCGCCGGGATGATGCTTCTTGTGGAACTCGAGGTAGTGGTACTCGCCCGGATAACCGTGATCCCGGCTCCACACCTGCAGGGTCGTCCGCGGATCACGGATGAACGCGATCGCGGAGCCGGTGCCACCGCGGGAGGCGACGCGATACGGCACGTACGGCGAGCGCGCCTCGTTGACGGGAATGGCCGGCGTCGGCTCGCCGGTCTCGCGCCGCGCGGGCACGTAATCGCGGTAGAGAAACACCGGCTCTCCGGCGGCGACCAGGTGCGAGTCCGCGACGAAGTACTCGAGCCCGTGCTGCGCGAGCATCTCTTCGATGCCCGGACGCACGCGACGATCGCGCCCGCGGTCGCGACCCGTCGGCGGCGTCCATTCATAGCGGGGGCGATAGGCACATTCCGGCAGCCAGATGCCGCGCGGGGCGACGCCGAAATGTCGCTTGTGCGTCTCGACGGCGGTCTTGAGCTGGAGATGGATGGACTCGTCGTGGGAGAGCAGCGGCAGGTACCCGTGGGTGGCCGCGCACGTGATCACTTCGAGGTGGCCCCCTCGCTGGAGCTCGGCGAACGTGCCGGGAATGTCACCGCCGATCCGACGGTGTAGCTCCCACATTCGCTCGTAGAACTCCTCCCAGAAGTCGGCGAGGGCCACCATCTCCGGCGGTCCGGTCTTGCCGAAATGCGCGCGACTCTCGGCGCACGCACGGCGCACGTTCTCGTAGTAGAAGGACAGCTCTTTTTGAAATTCCGGCGACGCGAGCTGCTCCGTGAGCACGGGCGACAGGTTGATCGTCCACTTGGGCGAGATGCCGTCGGCGACGAGGTGGTGCGCGACCTCCAGGAGCGGCAGATAGCACTCGAACGTTGCTTCGTTCAACCAGTCGCTGCCATGCGGCCAGCGGCCGTGATTGACCACCATCGGAAGATGGGTGTGAAGGACCAGAGCGAACGGATAGCCCATGTCGGCGAATACCTTTCAGCAAGAGCTCGACCCAGCCAGCGACCAAGGTAATTGGACCGTATGAACTCATCGGGCGCAAGCCTTCATCTCGGCGCCAATGTGCGCGAAGACGCCATCGTGTTCCGCGTCTGGGCGCCCGCCCGCCGTTCCGTCGAGGTCCTCGTGGATGGGCGCCGTCCACTGACGATGACGCGACAGCCCGATGGTACGTTCGACGTGTCCGTGGCGGGCCTTGCCGCCGGCGTCCGTTACCAATACCGGCTCGACGGTGACCGCCACCGGCCGGACCCGGCCTCGCGGTACCAGCCGGACGGCGTCCATGGCCCGTCCGTGGCCGTCGATCCGAGGGCGTTCGAGTGGACGGATCAAGCGTTCCGCGGTCATCAGCTCGCCGACTACGTGATCTACGAGCTCCACGTCGGCACGTTCACCCGCGCGGGCACCTTCGAGGCCGTCATTCCCCACCTGCCGCAGCTGGTCGATCTCGGGGTGACCGCCGTCGAGCTCATGCCGGTGGCGGAGTTTCCCGGTTCGCGGAACTGGGGGTATGACGGCGTTCATCTCTTCGCGCCGCAGTCGACGTACGGCGGCCCGCGCGGGCTCCGCCGTCTGATCGACGCCTGCCATGGTCAGGAGCTGTCGGTGATCCTCGACGTCGTCTACAACCACCTGGGTCCGGAGGGCAACTACCTCGCCGACTTCGGGCCATTCTTCACGGACCGCTACCGGACCCCGTGGGGTGGAGCCCTGAACTTCGACGGCCCGGAGAGCGCCGGAGTGCGCCGGCACTTCATCGAGAACGCGCGCGCCTGGGTGCGAGAGTTTCACGTCGACGGCCTGCGACTGGATGCCATTCACTCGATCTTCGACGCCAGCCCCCGCCACATCCTCACCGAGCTGGCGGAGGCGGCGCGCGAGGAGGCGCGGGCGCTGGGCCGACCGCTTCACATCATGGCCGAGTCGCACGACAACGATCGGCGCGTGGTGCTGCCGGAGAAGGAGGGAGGCATCGGCCTGGACGGCGTGTGGTCAGATGATTTCCACCACGCTCTCCATGTGCGGCTGACCGGCGAGCGGGGCGGGTACTACGCCGACTTCGGTGATCCATCCCACTTGCCGCGGGCGCTGGCGGAGGGCTTCGCCTTCCAGGGCGAGCCGTCTGAGTACTTCGGAGGCAAGCGCGGCACGGCGTCGCGGGATCTTCCGGGGGAGCGCTTCGTCATCTGCGTGCAAAACCACGATCAGGTGGGCAACCGCGCGCAGGGCGATCGGCTGGGCACGATCGTCCCGTTCGAGGCCGTGAAGCTCGCCGCCGCGCTGATGTTTGCCGCACCCGCGGTACCGCTGCTGTTCATGGGCGAAGAATACGGAGAGACCGCGCCGTTCCAGTTCTTCACCTCATTCCTCGACCGCGATCTGGCCGAGGCGGTGCGCACGGGGCGGACGGCGGAGTTCAAGCGCTTCGCCTGGGAGGGAGCCGTCCCCGACCCGGGGGACCCGGCGACGTTCGTGCGCTCGCGCCTCAACCATCAGCTGGCGAGTGCGCCGCGGCACCGCGAGCTTCACCACTACTATCGGCGTTGGCTCGAGCTACGCCGCAATCATCCGGCGCTCGGCGCCCGCGGCAAGGACCGGACGCTCGCCGAGCTCGACTCGAGTGCTGCCGTCTTGACCGTCACCAGGGAGGCGGAATCGGGACCCGGCATCCGCCTGGTGGCAAATTTGACCGCCGACGCGCGGCCGCTCAAACCACCCGCCGGGTGGCGAACCCTCCTCGACAGCGATGAGCTGCGCTTCGGAGGTCGCGGACGCGATCCGCTCGCCCCCCACCAGGCGGTCCTCTACGAGGTGGCAGAGCCGGAGCGCCGGATCAAAAGCCGGTAAACGCGCCGACCGCTTTGTCGCCGACACCCGTCAGGGTGTCGATGATGAAGTCCCCCCGGGCAAATCAGAAAGCCGCGTTCCTGCTTTGGGTTGATCACGGGGCCGCCCTTGATGACCCGCTTGAACACGTGCCCGTTGCGCCACACGATGGCGAACACACGATCGTCGCCGGTCTCCAGCGACTCGCGGCGGTTCAGACAAAATCGATCCGCCACGCTCTTGATGTCCCGCTCGACGTACTCCTCGCCGTAGTGCTGGGCCATGTAGTCGGCGTACGCCTTGATCGTCCTCCGGTCGCTGCAGGGGCGATGGTGTCACCCAGGATGCCGTGGCTCTCGTCGGTTTCCTGGATCGTCATGAACCGATCGACCATCCTCAACATGTGAACACTGTTGCACTTGTTGGCCTCCGTCTCGAGACCGTCGTCGGCCACCTCGTGTTTGGCTTCCAGGACCTCCGGGCTATCGCACGGAAGCTTGAAGAGCGCGGTGGTCTTGAAGTCGAACGTCTGTTTCCGCAGCACCGGCGTGCTCCCGCAGCCCTCGAAGAGCGCCACGAGCGCGGTGAGCATCAGCAGTCGTTGCATGCGGGCCTCTGCCTTGCTACAAAGCAAAGGCTTTGCCAAACCTCATGTACGACGCCGTCGATCATCTGCTCGCGCTCGATCCGGGTCGGCGAGGCATCGCAGCGTTCTTCGAGGTCGGTGGAGCGCGGCGCGCGGCGGAGGCTCTGGCCGGCAGCCGTCGCGTCCTCATCACCACCGGCTTTCTCGTGGAGCCGAAGATCGCCGAGACTGACGGACCTCCCGGGGCAGCGGTTCTCGGCCGGGCGCTGCGCCGGCTCGGTGCCGAGGTCACGTATGTCTCGGATTCCGAAGCCATCCCGGTCCTGAGTGCGGCGCTGCGCGCAGTCGGCGAGCCGCCGGCGATTCTTGCCTACGGTGACGACCGGGGCGCCGCGTCCGAGATCATGGAGCGCTTGCGGCCTACTCACCTCATCGCCATCGAGCGTCCGGCGCGCTCAGGGGCTGGCGACTACTTGAACATGCGCGGGCAGTCGATCGCCGAGTGGAATCGGCCGATCGACGAGCTCTTCGTCATGTGTCGTCGTCGAGCCGGCGCCGTGCGTCCCGTGACGATCGGGGTTGGCGACGGCGGCAACGAGGTCGGGATGGGCAACGTGCGCGCGCGGTTGGCGCGGCAGGGCGCCCTGATGGCGCGCATCGCCGCCGCCGTCACCGTCGATCATCTCGTGGTGGCCGGCGTGTCGAACTGGGGCGCCTATGGCATCGTCGCGCATCTCGCGCATCGTACGGGCGAGCGGCTGCTGCACACGCCGGCCGAGGAGCGCGCGATGGTCTCCGCGTGCGTCGAGGCGGGCGCGTACGACGGCGTGACGCGCCGGCGCGAGGCCACCGTCGACGCACTGCCGCTGGACGTGCATGCGTCGGTCGTGGCGCTGCTCGGGGTATCATGGGGCCCATGACGATCCAGGAGGAGTTTCGCGCTCGGCATCCGCGCGCCGCCGCTCTCGCCGAGCGCGCCCGGGCCGCGATCCCCGGCGGGATCACGCACGACATCCGTCATCTCCTTCCGTTCCCGGTGTACATCGAGCGCGCGCGTGGGACGCGCAAGTGGGACGTCGACGGACATGAGTACGTCGACTACTGGATGGGGCACGGCGCGCTGTTTCTCGGTCATTGTCACCCGGCGGTGGTGAGCGCCGTCCAGGAGCAGGTGGCGCGGGGAACGCATCTCGGCGCCAGCCACGAGCTCGAGATCCGATGGGCGGAGCTCGTCAATCGGCTGGTGCCGTGTGCGGAGCTCACGCGCTTCACGATGTCGGGCACCGAGGCGACGCATCTGGCGATGCGCGTGGCGCGCGCGGCCACCGGGCGGACGAAGATCTTGAAGCTCGCAGGCCACTTCCATGGCTGGCACGACGGCGCCGCCGTCGGCGTGAACCCGCCGTACGAGGTGCCGATGTCGGCGGGCATTCCAGGCGCCACCCTCGACCAGGTGGTGATCTGCCCGCCGAACGACATCAAAGCAGTCGAGCTCGCGCTCGAGCGCGGGGACATCGCCGCGGTGATCCTCGAGCCCGCGGGCGGGCAGTCGGGGACGACGCCGACGATTCCCGGATACCTCCAGGAGCTGCGCGCGCTCACGACGCGCCACGACGTGGTGCTGATCTTCGACGAGGTCATCACCGGCTTTCGGTACGCTCCGGGCGGTGCCCAGGCCTACTTCGGCGTGACGCCGGACCTCACGACGCTCGCGAAGATCGTGGCCGGTGGCCTGCCGGGCGGAGCGCTCTGCGGAAAGCGCGAGCTGATGTCGATGCTCGCGTTTCGCGGCGACCCGGACTGGGACCGCGGGCACCGCGTCGCCCACGCCGGCACGTT
>DASTCJ010000202.1:0-35218 GCA_035605575.1 Candidatus Methylomirabilota bacterium | reverse complement strand
GGTGTGGATCCACCGCCATGTGCCGGATTACCGGATTCGCACGCTGGCCCTGCCACATGGGGTCTATCCGCAGGATGTCACGTGGGCGCTGAAGGGCAGCGCCAAGGGCGCCACGTACAGCCACGACGCGATCCTCATGGTGGCCGGCGGTGCGGCGCCTTCGCCGTTCGCTCGGGGCTTCGACCCGCGGCGGCTGCCGCGCATCCAGGCCGTCGAGCGCGACCTCGTCTACTGGCTCGGCTACTTCGACAAGCATCCGCAGGAGCGCTTCGTCAGCGACGGCGACATCGCCCGCGTGACCGTGCCGAGCGCGCGTCGCGACCGGGTGCGCGCTGATCTTCCAGGAGGCGTACGCGTGATCGAGCGGTGACCCGAACGCGGAGGACTACCGGTAGATGAGGTATGACGCCCGACGATTCAGGAAGCTGCTGCGCTCCATCTCGGTCCACGCCACCAGCCGATCCAGCGACTCACCCCGAAGGAACGCCCACATCGTGCTGCGATTCACCAGGAGGTTCTGGATGGCTTCCGGCCTGAACTGCTCGCGGTGACGCGCGCGTAGCGCCGTCGCCAGGGCGAGGCCTACGGTCACCGGTCGGATCTCCTCGCGGCCGGTCACGATCATCCGCACGCCCGCGCACGGCACGCCGGGATAGCGATCGGCGCCAAGCGCCGGCGTGAATACCACGGGCTCGAAGGTCACGCCGGGCAGGCGCAGGGCGTTCAGCTCCGTGGCCAGCCCGTGCGGCTCGATCCACGGCGCGCCCACGACTTCGAACGGCTGCTCGGTTCCGCGCCCGACCGAGAGGTTGGTGGCCTCGAGCAGACCGACGCCCGAATAGAGCAGCGCCTGCGTCAGCGTGCGGATGTTCGGCGACGGGTTGACCCATGGCAGGCCCGTGTCGTCGAACCAGCGGCCGCGCTCCCAGCCCTCCATCGCGACGATGGTGAGCGAGACCGGTATCTTGCGCTCCGCGGCGGCCATGCGGGCGAACTCGCCGATGGTCATGCCGGTGCGCACCGGGATCGGATGGGGCGCCGTGAACGAGGCGAGATCGGGATCCATCAGCGGCCCCTCGACCACGCGCCCGGTCAACGGATTGGGTCGATCGAGCACGAGGACGGGGATGCCGTAGCGCGCCGCTTCCTCCATGACGTAGACGAGCGTCGTCAGGTACGTGTAGTAGCGCACGCCGACGTCCTGGATGTCGAACACGAGCAGGTTGATCCCGCGCAACATCGCCGACGTCGGCCGCCGCGTGGTGCCGTAGAGGCTCCACACCGGCAGGCCGGTCACCGCATCGCGCGTGTTGGGGACGTCGGTGTTGGCGTCGCCCGTGAGCCCGTGCTCCGGCGAGAAGATCGCGGCGAGCCGCACGCCGGAGGCGGCGGCGAGGAGATCGATGCTGCGGCGTCCCGCGGCGTCGACACCCGTCTGGTTCGTGACGAGACCCACGTTGTAGCCGGCGATCGACGCAAAGTTCTGCGCGGCAAGGACGTCGAGGCCCGTGCGGACTCGCGACACGGTGCGCGGGCAGCACGACGGCTGCGGCGTCGAGTCGGCCTCAGTGTCGGAGGCGGTGGCCGTGGCGTCGGCCATGGCCACCGTCGTGAGCGGCGGACGGAACAGCTGCGCGGCCGTCACGGCGGCAATGCGCGTGCGCAGCTCACGGATCTTGTCGCCGCCCCCGCCGCTCGGGTGCACGCGATTCGTCAGCACGATGAGGTACGTGCGCGACGGCGGATCGAGCCAGACGGACGTGCCGGTGAAGCCCAGGTGTCCTACGGCCTCGGGCGGGAAAAAGATGGACGCCGTCCGCGAAAACGTGCTCGAGATGTCCCAGCCGAGCGCGCGGCTGCCGTTGCCCTCGCTCGATCGCATCCACATGAGCCGCACGGTGGTCGGCTGCAGGATCCGGTGGCCGTCGAGCGTCCCGTCGGCCAGGAGCATGCGGCACAGCCGCGCCAGATCCGCCGCCGTCGAGAACAGCCCGGCGTGGCCGGCGACGCCGCCGAGGGCACGGCTACGCGGATCGTGGACCTCGCCGATCATCAGCCGTCCGTTGTGGAATTCCGTCGGCGCGATCCGGTCGCGCAGTGACGCCGGCGGATTGAACATCGTGTCCCGGAGCCCGAGCGGCTTGTAGACGTGCTTGTCGACGTAGCGGTCGAGCGGCACGCCGCTCACCCGACGGACGACCTCGCCGAGCAAGATGAACCCCGTGTCGCTGTACTGGAAGTACTGGCCCGGCGGGAAATCGAGCGGCAGCTTCGCCAGCTGCGCGGCCGCCTTCGGAAACCCGCCATTCACGCCGCCGCTGGTGGGAATGGCGACGAGCCCCGCCGTGTGCGTCAGCAGTCGGCGGATGGTGACGCCGGCGAACTCCTTTCGGCGGAACTCCTTGAGATAGCGCCCGAGCGGCTGGTCCAGCCGGATGTCACCGCGCTCCACCAGATGCATCACGGCCAGCGTGGTCGCGAACGGCTTGGTGAGCGAGGCGATGTCGAAGATCGTCTCGCGCGTCATCGGCTGCGTGTCGGGCACGATGCGACGGGAGCCGACCGCGCGGAAGTAGAGCGTCTCGTCGCCGCGGCCCACCAGCACGACAACGCCGGGAATCTCGCCGGACTTCACAGCGTCGGTCATGGCTTCGTCGATGCCGGAGAAGTCGTTGATCACTTGCGGGATGGCCGCGGGGACGACCGACAAGGCGACGACGGCAAAGGTGAAAAAAGAAATACACAGTGCGCGGGCCAGCGGCACGGCTCCGATCTTATCATCGCTGTCGGAAAGGATTGATATCCTAGGGGCCATGCGGTCGGCCCGCCGGGTCTTCGTCACCGGTGGCACGGGGTTCGTCGGTCGCAGCGTCATCCAGGCGCTGCGCGCCGAGGGCTGCGCCGTGCGATGTCTCGTACGCCGCGGCTCGGAACGCGATCTGCGCGGCCTTGCCTCGATCGAGCGTGTCGAGGGCGACGTGATGGCGCGCCAGACGCTCGACGAGGGCATCGTCGGCTGCGACGCCGTCGTGCACCTGGTCGGCATCATCCACGAGCGTCCCGCTATCGGCTCCACCTTCGAGCGCGTCCACGTACAGGGCACGCAGAACGTGCTCGACGCGGCGGCGGTGGCCGGCGTTCGCCGCTACGTTCACATGAGCGCGCTCGGGACGCGGGCCGGCGCCCGCTCGCGCTATCACCAGACGAAATGGGCGGCCGAGGAGATCGTACGCTCGAGCCCGTTGCCGTGGACGATCTTCCGGCCGTCGATCATCTACGGCCGCGGCGACGAGTTCGTCACGATGCTGCACAGCATGCTCGAGCGGCTGACGATCGTCCCCGTTGTGGGCACCGGCCGCCAGCGCTTGCAACCGGTGCCCGTCGAGCAGGTCGCGCAGGGCTTCGCCCGCGCGCTCAGCCTCGAGACGACCGTGAAGCACACGTACGACGTCGGCGGTCCGGACGCCGTGTCGATGGTCGAGCTGCTGGACGCCATCGCGAGCGCGATGGGCCGGCGCCGGCCCCTCAAACTGCACATCCCGATCGGCGTCGTGCGGCCGGTGACGCGCGCGCTCTATCGACTGCCCGGCTTTCCAATCACGCCGGATCAGCTGCTCATGCTCGAGGAAGACAACACCTGCGATCCTGCGGCGTTCTACTCGACCTTCGGGCTCACGCCCGTCCCACTCGCCTCGGGACTCCGCGCAATGATCGGCTGATGCCCTTCCGCCACCCCGACCGCTCTCACGACCTCGGCACGCGGATCGAGCACGAGGTCCGCGAGCGACTCGAGGAGGCGATCGATTTCGTCTGCCTCGAGGCCCTCGTGCAGGGGCGCCGCGCGGGCGGCGGACCTGCACCCGCCGCCGACAATCCCGCCGATCGCGCGGAATACGAGGCGCACGTCAGCCGGTTCCTCCGCCTGCTCGACGCCGAAGTGCGCGCGGTCTCCGGCACACCGCCGAGTGCTTCCGATGCGCCGGATGCGCGCTTGCTCGCGCGGCAGGTCTCCCTCGCCCGGACGGTCCCCGACTACTGGCAACAGTTCGAGACGCTCAGCGCTCGGTACCTTGCCGAGCCTTCGAGCTCAAGCGGCCAGCGCCGCGGCGTGCTCGCGCGGCTCTTCGGCCGCGCGTGATCGCCAGGCCGCCAGCGCCCAGAGGTTCTCGACGTCCTCCAGCGCTCGTCGCCAGCGACCGTAGCTCTCGAGCATCGCGGCGCGCGCCGTGGCCAGGTCTGACTCGACGTCGTCGAGTCGGGCGCGCATCGTCGGAATCGCTGTGGGAAATGCCGCGCCCGGGCCGACCGACGTGGCGAGCCGGTCGATGAAGTGAGTGATCTCGTCGTACAGCAGCTGCTCTACCGCGTTCATACCCCACCTCCGCTACGACTCCCGCTCTGCGGGCCTATATACTCAACAAAAGTTGAGTAGCATGTCAAGCGCAAACGTCGCGTCGCGGGCCTCGCTGGCCGTCGCCGGCGTGTTGGTCGCCAAGTCGGTGCGCACGTTCTGCTATGGCTTTCTCGGCATCCTGCTGCCGCTCTATCTGGTCGATCTCGGGCTCGATGCCCGCGGTGTTGGGATCTCCGTCACGTGCACGCTGGCGGGCAGCGCGGCGCTCACGTGGGCGGTCCGACGCCCCGCCGAGCGCCTGGGCGGCCGCGCCGCCCTGGTCGGCCTGGCCGCGCTGTCCGGGCTCGCCGCCATCCTCCTGCTGACCACCTCGGATCCCTGGGTGGTCGTCCTGGCCGCGATGCTCGGCAACGTGGCCGTCGGCACCGGCGAGACGGGGCCGTTCCTGAGCGTCGAGCAGGTCGTCATCGCGCGCGCCGCGGCCGGTGCGCGGCGGACGACGCTGCTGAGCGTCTACAATTTGCTCGGCTACGCCGCCGCCGCCGTCGGTGCTGGCATCGTCGGGCTCCCGACACCGCGCGTACTGTTTGCGGTCTTTTTCGCGGCAGCACTCGTCCAGATCGGGGCGTACTGCCTGTTGCCGTCAGCGCCCGCCGTCAAGCACACCGTCGCGGCCGGTCCCGGGCCATCGACGCGGCTCATTTACAAGCTGGCCGCCCTCTTCGCCGTCGACTCGTTTGCCGGCGGCTTCGTGCTCCAGTCGTTGATCGTCTATTACCTGCACGAGCGCTTCGGACTGACGCGCGACGCGCTCGGCCAGGTCTTTCTCGTCGCCCAGATCCTCACGGCGGCATCGCTGCTGCTCGCCGCGCGTGCCGCCCGCCGGTTCGGCCTCCTGAACACGATGGTCGTCTCACACCTCGTGTCCAATGTCTTCCTCGTCGCCATCGCGTTCGCTCCGTCGGCGGCAGCGGCCGTCGGCCTGCTCCTCGCCCGCCAGCTGCTCTCGCAGATGGACGTGCCGACGCGTCAGGCGTATGTGATGGCCGTCGTCGAGGACCGCGAGCGCGAGGCGGCGGCCACCACGACGACGCTCTGGCGGACCATCACCCAGGCGATCAGCCCCGCGGTCACCGGCTGGGTGATGGCATCGGTGGCGCTCGGCGCGCCGTTCGTGCTGGGTGGCGTGTTGAAGATGGTCTACGACGTGCTGCTGTATGCGACGTTCAAGGACGTGGAGCCGAAGAACCTCGAGTAGGACACCGGCGGCTTCAGCTGCTACTTGATCGCGACCGCCTTCACCTGCTTCAGGTCCGTGACCCCTTCCAGCGCCTTGAGAATACCGTCCTGCACGAGCGTGGTCATCCCGTCCGCCTTCGCCACCTGGAGCATCTCCGCCACGCGCGCCTTGCCGGAGATCAGCCGCTTCATCTGATCCGTGGCGACGAGCAGCTCGTGGATACCGGCGCGGCCGCGATAGCCCGTCTTGTTGCAGCTCGCGCAGCCCTTGCCGCGGTAGAGCACGAAGTCGGTGTTGTACTCGAGGCCGAACTTGGCCGCCTCCTCCTTGCCGCCGAAGGCCTGCTCGAGCTCGGCGTACTCCTCGTCGTCCGGCTGGTACTCCTCCTTGCACTCGGTGCAGATGCGCTTCACCAGTCGCTGGGCGAGCACGGCGAGCAGCGCGTCGGCGAAGTTGAACGGGTCCAGGCCCATGTCGAGGAGCCGGATGACGGTCTCCACCGCGCTGTTGGTGTGCAGCGTGCTGAACACGAGGTGACCGGTCAGTGACGCCTCGATACCGGTGGCCGCCGTCTCCTCGTCGCGCATCTCACCGACCATGATCACGTCGGGGTCGGCGCGCAGGAAGGCGCGCATGGCCTGGGCAAAGGTGAAGCCGATCTTCGGCTGCACCTGCACCTGCCGCAGGCCGTACTGCGTGATTTCGACCGGGTCCTCGGCCGTCCAGATCTTCTTGTCCGGCTTGTTGATGTAGCCGAGCACGGAGTGGAGCGTCGTCGTCTTGCCGGAGCCGGTGGGGCCGACGCAGAGGATCAGGCCGTACGGCTTCTCGGCGGCCGACTTCATCTGGCTCAGATTGCGGTCGGACATGCCGAGCTTGCCGATCGGAATCGGCTCGCTGGCGGCCAGGATACGCATGACCACGTCCTCGTTGCCGCCCTGCGTCGGCACGGTCGCCACGCGGAGCTCGATGTCGCGGCTGTCGGGCAGCCGGAACTTGATCTTGCCGTCCTGCGGCTTGCGCCGCTCGGCGATGTCGAGGGTGGCCATGATCTTGATGCGCGCGACGAGCGCGCGACGAAACGCACCCGGCACCTTCTGGTACTCGGAACAGCCCCCGTCGATGCGCAGGCGGATCATCGTGTCCCGCTGCGGGCCGTACGGCTCGATGTGGATGTCCGACG
The DNA here is from genome assembly GCA_035605575.1 of Candidatus Methylomirabilota bacterium. GTDB lineage: Bacteria > Methylomirabilota > Methylomirabilia > Rokubacteriales > CSP1-6 > AR12. The sequence goes on along the minus strand of DASTCJ010000202.1, from coordinate 28,441 downwards.
CGCGCGCCTTGTAGGCGTCGACGATGATCTGGTTGGCGAGGCGGATGACGGCGCTGTCGTTCTCGTCGACCTCACCGCCGCCGAGGTCGATCTCCTTCTCGGTGGCCGCTTCCGCGCCGAGGTCGGACAGGATCTCGCCGATGTTCCCTTTGCTCTGACCCTCGCCGCCCACGACGCTCAGCCACTGCTGGATGTCTTTTCGCAGGCCGACGGCCAGCACGATCCTGTGGCCGCGCATCACCTGGTGGATCGAGTCCACCTTCTGGATATCCTGAGGATTGTCGATGAGGACCACGATGTTGCCCTGCTCGTCACGTCGGAGCGGCAGCCAGAGGTTGCGCTTGAGGAACTCGATCTTCAGATCGCGCACCAGGTCGGGCGGCGGAATCAGCTTCTCGGTGAACTCGAAGAACGGGACGCGGTAGAACTGGCTCAGGGAGGCGCCGAGCTCGTGCTTGGGCACCTTGTACTGCTCGATGAGCACGGTCTCGACGTCCACCTGTCGCTGGCGTGACGTGGCCAGGGCTTTGTTGAGCTCGTCCTGGGTCACGAGGCCCTGCGCGAGCAGGTAATCGAACTTGTTGCCGCGCTTCTGCACGAGCATCTGCTGGGTGTGGAAGGCGACGCCCAGCGTCTTGGCGATGCGCGCGACGTTGCTCTCGTCCTCCTTCGTGAAGCGCCCGCCCTTCTTCTTGTTGAGCAGCTGCAAGACGCCGAGCACCGTCCTGTTCTCGTGCAGGATCGGCATGGCCAGGATCTGCGTGGTCTTGAACCCGGTCTTCTTGTCCCACGAGGCGTCGAAGCGGAGCTTCGGGCTGACGCGCGAGAGCTCGGTGGCGTTGTAGGCGTCGGCGATGTTCACCGTCTGCGGGTTGAAGGCCACGAACCCGGCCACCGAGTTCTCGTTGATCGGGACGCGGATCTCCTTGACGGTGTCGAGCGCCAGGAACTTCGAGAACAGCTCCTTCTTTTCCGGGTCGACCACGTAGAGCGTCATGCGCTCGGTGTCGAGGAACGAGAGGATCTCGCCCTGCACCTCGAAGAAGATCGCGTCGAGGCTCTTGGCGGAATGGATCCGGTCGATGAGCGCGACGAGCTTCTGCTCGCTTGCCAGCCGTTCCTGCAGGACGGAAACAGACTCCGCCAAGGAGACCCTCCTGTTTGTTGACCCTCGTCTAACTTAACAAGGCGGGCGTTCCGGACCGTCAAGATGGGGGCCCCGATATGGCCCCCATACCCCCCTGACGCTCGGAAGCGCCCCGGCCAGGCCGTGGCGCTCCTCGGACGACTCACTACCGGCGGGAATAAACCTTAGAAAACTGGACGTTCGACGTACGAGCCCCAGATCTTCCTCAGCCGGACCACGATCTCGCCGAGCGAGGCGCGGGCCTTCACGGCCTCGATGGTCGGGCCCATGAGGTTGGCGGCCGGGTCCGCGGCGGCCTCGGCCAGGTGGTCCAGCAGGCGATCGACGCGGGCCTGGTCCCGCCCCGCCCGGACGGCCTTGAGACGGCCGATCTGCCGACTCTCGACGGCGGCGTCGATCCGGTGGATCGGGATGTCGATCGGCTCGGGTGGCTCGACGTACGTGTTGACGCCGATGACGGGAGCGTCCCCGGAGGCTTTACGCCGCGCGAACGCGTAGGCCGAGTCGGCGATCTCGTGCTGGAACCATCCGGCCTCGATGGCGGCGATGGTGCCACCCATCTGGTCCACCTTGGCCAGGATCGCGAAGACCTCCTGCTCGATGCGCGCGGTCAGCGCCTCCACGTAATAGGACCCGCCGAGCGGATCGACCACGTTGGCCACGCGCGTCTCGTCCGCGATGATCTGCTGGGTTCGCAGGGCGATCTTCATGGCCATCTCGGACGGGATCGCGTACGCCTCGTCGAGACCGTTGGTGTGCAGGGACTGGGCGCCGCCGAGGACGGCGGAGAGCGCCTGCAGCGCCGTGCGGACGATGTTGTTCATCGGCTGGGCCTTGGTGAGGGTGGCCGCTGCCGTCTGGCAGTGGAAGCGCAGCCGCATCGACTCCGCCTTGCTGGCGCCGAAGCGCTCCTTCATGATCTTGGCCCACACGCGTCGCGCCGCGCGGAACTTCGCAACTTCCTCGAAGAAATCCGCCTGGGCCACGAAGTAGAAGGCCAGCCGCGGCGCGAAGCGATCGACGGCCACCCCGCTCTTCGTGACCTCCTCCACGTAGGCGATGGCGTTGGCCATCGTGAACGCCACCTCCTGCACCGACGTCGCGCCCGCCTCGGAGATGTGGTACCCGCTGATGTTGATCGGGTTGTAGCGCGCCATGTGCTCGGCGGCGTGGACGATCATGTCGCGCATGATGCGCATCGACGGGCGGATCGGGAAGATCCACTCCTTCTGCGCGATGTACTCCTTCAGGATGTCCGCCTGCACGGTGCCCGAGAGCTTGTCGAGGTCGTAGCCGCGCTGCTCGGCGACGGCGATGTACATGGCGAGCAGGATCCACGCGGTGGGGTTGATCGTCATCGACACCGAGATCTTCTCGAGGTCGATGCCGTCGAAGAGCGCGGCCACGTCGTCGACGGTGTCGACGGCCACGCCCTCGCGCCCCACTTCGCCGATCGAGCGCGGGTCGTCGGAGTCGTAGCCCATCAGCGTCGGCATGTCGAAGTCGACGGAGAGGCCCGTCTGCCCCTGCTCGATGAGATAGCGGAAGCGCTTGTTCGTGTCCTCGCCGGTGCCGAAGCCCGCGATCTGCCGCATCGTCCACAGCCGCCCGCGATACATCGTCGGATACGGTCCACGGGTGTACGGCCAGCGACCGGGCAGGCCGATGTCCTCGGCCGGAATGTCGGCGATGTCCTCGGGCCCGTAGAGGCGCTGGACTGGCAAGCCCGAGCCGGTGCGCCACTCGTCCCGGCGCTCGGGTTGACGCGCGAGGAACTCCTTCAGCTCGCGTGCCTCCCAGTCGGCGCGCGCCTGCCTGGCCCGCTCGATGGCCTTCGGATCGAACATCAGCGTGCTCCCGTCTTCTCGTGATAGAGGTCGCGGTCGTCGATGATCCGCCGCGCTTTGAACTCGGTGCGAGGCAGCTCGCCCGGCGGCACCAGCTCGATCACCGGGTTCACGCCAAGCCGCGCGCGCAGCCGCTCCTTCATTGTCGCCGCCAGCGTCGTCCGGCTCGTCGGATCCGCATGGCTCGGCAGGTACTCGGCGCGCACGAGCAGCTCGTCCATCGTCTCCCGCCGCGAGATGATGACGCGGAACTCGCCGCCGAAGCCGTCCACGGCGCGCAGCACGTCCTCGACGGCGCTCGGGTAGATGTTCTCGCCACGCACGATGAACATGTCGTCGATGCGGCCGTAGAGACCCTGCGGCAGCCGCGGATAGGTACGGCCGCAGGCGCACGGCTCGTCGGTCCAGCGCGCGCGGTCGCCGGACACCAGGCGGATCATCGGCTGTGACGTCCGCTCGAGATGCGTGTACACCGGCGTGCCCTCGGCGCCGAACGGCACGGGGGTGAACGTCTGCGGATCGCACACCTGCGTGTAGACGATGTCCTGCCACAGGTGCATGCCGGTCCGGAAGCGACACTCGCCGTTGGTCATCCACGGTGACATCTCCGCCATGCTGCCCATGTCCACGCAGATGCCGCCGAAGGTCTCCTCGATGAGCCGCCTGGTCGCCGGAATGCCGGCGCCCGGCTCGCCAGAGAAGAACAGCGTGCGAAGACCGAAGGTCTTCGGATCGACGCCCTCGCGCCGCGCCGTCTCCGCGAAGTGAAGGGCGTAGGACGGCGTGCCGTAGAACGCCGTCGGGCGCAGCTCGCGCGCCCACTGCACCGCCATCAGCGTCTGTCCCGGGAGGCCGGCGCCGAAGGGAAACACCGTCGCGCCGAGCCGCTCGCAGCCGTTCAGGGCGCCCCACGAGCCGAGATAGAGGCTGAAGAACGACGCGATCAGCACGCGATCGTCCGGCCGCAGCCCGGCACCCCACAGGATGCGCGCGTGCGCCTCGCCGATGCGCTCCCAGTCGTCGGCGCCGATGCCGAACACCGTCGGCCGCCCCGTCGTTCCGCTCGTGCCGTGGATGCGCGCGACCTCGGACGGCTCGATGCACAGATAGTCACCGAAGGGCGGCGACGCCGCCTGCGCGGCCCGCAAATCTTCCTTCCGGACGACGGGAAAGCGCGGGAGGTCGTCGAGCGACCGGAGCGTGGCCGGCGACACACCGGCCGCCTGCCAGTGGCGCCGGTAGAAGGCGCTGCGCTCCCACGCATAGGCGATCTGCGCGCGAAGCTTCTCGAGGATGATCGCGTCGCGGCGTGACGGCGGCGCGCATTCGACGTCCGGCGCCCAGTGCTCGGCGTCGGCGCGCGGTCGCCAGGTGGGGTCGTAGCGCGGCGGCCACGCCGTCATCGCCGGCGCCGCGCCTCCACCGCCGCCCGCACGCGCGCGACGACCTCGTCCGGGGACGTATCTTGAAGGACGACGTCGGCGACCCCGCACTCGCGCAGCGCCGCGACGTCCTCGTCGGGAATGACGCCGCCCACGATCAGTGCGATGTCCTCGGCGTCGTGCTCCTTCAGCAGCCGGCCGATCAGCGGCACCAGCGTCAGATGCGCGCCGGACAGGATGCTGATGCCGATGGCGTCGACATCTTCCTGCACGGCCGCGGCCACGACCTCCTCCGGCGTGCGGTGCAGGCCCGTGTAGATGACGTCCATGCCGGCGTCGCGCAGCGCTCGCGCCACGACCTTCACGCCCCGGTCGTGGCCGTCCAGCCCGACCTTCGCGACGAGGATGCGGAGGGGCGCCGCCATCGCCCTTTCACATACAGGATTGCGGCCGCCCGGGCAACCCGGCGAAAGGAAGCGCGATATCAGCCGGGCAGCGCGGCGGCGTCGCGAGCCGCACGAGGCAGGGCCAGCTGCAGCTCGCGGCAACGCTTGCGAAGCGTGTTGCGGTTCAGGCCGAGCAGCCGCGCGGCGCGCAGCTGGTTGCCGCCGGTCAGGCCGAGGGCGTGCACGATCAGCGGCCGCTCGAGCAGGCTCATGGCGTCGCGGTGCAGCCGCGGCGAGTTCGATGCGACGAGATGATCGACGATGGCGGGCACGACGTCCGTCATCGCGCGGGACAGGAGATTGATGTCAGTCATGCCGACCTCCCGAACATCACGATGTTTCTGCGCGACTTCTGTCGACGGCCGCTCGCGATTCGAGCAAGGGATATGCCGCAGCCCGACAGGCCGCCGCGGATAAGCCCGACGCGTATTTCGGCTTCGTGGCCGAGTGGCCGTTGCTGCCGAGACGGGCAGCGTGCCGTACCTGCTCGGCGATTGGGCAGGCCCTCTTGACCGAGGCCGTCATCGTCGGGTACTGGACAGAGCGTGGCTGCTGTCCGCGTGACCGAAGCCGATGTCGAGCGACTCGCCGCCGTCGCCGGCGTGCCGATCGACCCCGCTGAGATCGCCGCCGTGACGGTCGCCCTCGGCGTGCTGCTCAACGCCGCCCAGCTCGTCGGCGACTTTGCGCTCGCCGACGATGTCGAGGCGGCGCCGGTGTTCCGACCGTGACCGGCGCGGACGCCTCCGCGCTTGCCATCGCCGCCGCCGTACGCGCGCGGCGCGTGACCGCGCGCGAGGTGACGGCGGCGGCGCTCGAGCGCATCGCTCGGCGCGATCCCGCGCTCAACTGCTTCACTCATGTCCGCCGCGACGGCGCCCTCGCCGAAGCGGCGCGGATCGACGCGCGCGTCGCCGCAGGCGAGGACGCGTTGCCACTGGCCGGCGTGCCGTTCGCGGTGAAGAATCTGTTCGACGTCGAGGGCATCACCACCCTCGCCGGCTCGAAGATCTTCGCCGAGCGTCCACCCGCGACGCGTGACGCGGCCGCCGTCGCGGCGCTGCGGCGCGCGGGCGCCGTGCTCGTCGGCGCGCTCAACATGGACGAGTTCGCGTTCGGCTTCACGTGCGAGAACGCCCACCACGGGCCCACGCGCAATCCGCACGATCCCTCCCGCGTGCCGGGCGGCTCCTCCGGCGGGTCGGCGGCCGCCGTCGCGGCCGGGCTCGTACCGATCACGCTCGGCTCGGACACCAACGGCTCCATCCGCGTACCGGCGGCCTTCTGCGGCATCTTCGGTCTCAAGCCGACGTACGGACGCGTCTCGCGGACGGGCGTGGCGCTCTTCGCCGGCTCGCTGGACCACGTCGGGCCGTTCGCGCGCTCGGTGGCCGACCTCGCGGCCGTGTACGACGCGATCCAGGGCCCGGATCCGTCCGATCCGGTGTGCAGCGATGCGCCGGTCGTGCCGTGCGCGCCGCACGTGGGCCGCGAGCTCGACGGCCTGCGCTTCGCCGTCGCCGTCGGTCACTTCGCACGCAACGCCACCGCCGAGGCCCTGGCCGCGGTGACGCCGGTGGCCAGGGCGCTGCGCGTGACGCGCCAGATCGAGCTGCCCGAGCCACATCGCGCGCGCGCCGCGGCCATGGTCATCACGGCCGCCGAGGGCGCGAATCTCCATCTCGCCGATCTCAAGTCGCGCGCGAAGGACTTCGACCCGACCACGCGCGACCGCTTCCTTGCCGGCGCGCTGCTGCCCGCGTCGCTCTACGCGCAGGCCCAGCGGTTTCGCACCTGGTATCGCACGCGCATGGCCGAGATCTTCCGCGAGGTCGACGTGATCCTCGCGCCGACGACGCCCTGGGTGGCGCCGCTCATCGGCGCCCCGCGGCTGGCCACCGTCGATGGCGCCGAGGTGGTGGCACGCGCGCACTCGGGCGTGTTCACGCAGCCGCTGTCGTTCATCGGTCTGCCGGTCATTTCCGTACCAGTCCGCGTGGCGGGTCCGCTGCCGCTCGGCGTTCAGCTCATCGCCGCGCCGTTCCGCGAGCCCGTCCTGCTCCGCGTCGCGGCGCGGCTCGAGGCCGACGGCGTCGTCGCCGCCTCGATAGCGTGACCCTGCAAGACGTTACAGAACTCCGGTAGTCTGCCGCGCACAACGTGGCTCGAAGGCCGGCCTTCACTCTGGCATCCCGCTTGCCCTGACAACAGACCATGAGGCCGACCGGGCCGTCGATTCCGCATGCCGTCGCCGCCCGCGCGCTCGACACACCCGACGCGGTGGCCATCAGCGCCCATGATGACGTCCTGACGTACGCGGATCTCGAGCAGCACGCGCGCTGTCTTGCCGACCGTCTCTGCGATCTCGGGATCGGGCCGGGCATCGTCGTGGCCGTGTGCCTGCCTCGCTCGGCGGCATTTGTCGTCGCCACGCTCGCCGTCCTGAAAGCTGGCGCGGCGTACCTGCCGATCGACGCGGCGACACCCACGGAACGCGTGCAGCTCATGCTGAGCGACTGCGGGCCGTACGCGGTCATCGTCGATCGTGACGTGGCCGCAGCGCCCGACGGCCCCTGGGCGGAGATCGACGTGCGCGACGCCCGCGGGTGGGCGGAGGCGCCGGCGCGCGCGTACGAGGGCGCGCACCCCGATCATCTCGCCTACGTCATCTACACATCGGGCTCGTGCGGCCGGCCGAACGGCGTGGAGGTCACGCACGGCAGCCTGATCAACCTCGTGGCCTGGCACCAGCGGGCGTTCGCCATCACGCCCGAGGATCGTGCGCACTTCTACGCGAGCCCGGCCTTCGATGCGTCGGTGTGGGAAACGTGGCCCTACCTGGCGGCCGGCGCCAGCATCCATCTGCCGCCCGAGGGCGTGCGCGGCGAGCCCGAAGCGCTGCGCGACTGGATGCTGGCCGAGCGGATCACGATCGGCTTCGTGCCGACGCCGCTCGCCGAGCGAATGCTCGCGCTCGCCTGGCCGCCGCGCACGCCGCTGCGCGCGCTCCTGACGGGGGCCGACACGCTGCATCGCTATCCGTCGCCCGCGCTCCCCTTCCAGCTCGTCAACAACTACGGTCCGGCCGAATGCACGGTGGTCAGCACGTCGGGCGTGGTCGCGGCAGGCGCGGACGGGTCACTGCCACCGATCGGGCGCGCCATCGATAACGTCGACGTGCTGATTCTGGATGCGGCGCGCCGGCCCGTGCCGGCGGGCAGCGCGGGCGAGCTCTACATCGGGGGCGCCGGACTCGCGCGCGGCTACCGCAATCGTCCGGAGCTCACCGCCGATCGCTTCATCCCGCATCCGACGGTGCCGGGCGCGCGGCTCTATCGCACCGGTGACCGCGCGCGGCTGCTGCCCGACGGGTCGATCGCGTTTCTCGGACGACAGGAGGACGAGGTCACGGTCCACGGCCGGCGCGTCGACCTCCGAGAGATCACGGCGGCGCTGACGGCGCACGCGGGCGTTCTTGCCGCCACCGTGGTCGCAAGCGAGGGCGCTGAGGGCGAGCGCGAGCTGATCGCTTATGTGGTACCGACGCCGGGCGCGGCCCTCAGCCGCGCCTCGCTCGTGTGGAAGCTGCGCCGGCGGCTGCCGTCGCACATGCTGCCGAGCGTCTACGTGACGGTGAAAGCGCTGCCGGTGACGCCGAACGGAAAGATCGACCGCCAGGCACTGCCCAAGCCCGACGCCCGCAACACCCTGCGCGCGATGGCGCGCACGCGGCTGGCCCGCGCGGCCTGACCTAGAACTTCCACTCCGTGAAGAGCTTCTGCTTGAAGGCAGACAGCTCTTCGACCTGCTTGCCGCCGTTGCCGTTCGAGCCATTGCCCTTCTTGCTGAGCTCGATGAACTTGTCGTTGATCTTGAGCAGCCGGTGCGCGAGCACCTCGGCCAGCGTGTGCAACAGCTTGAACGCTGCCACGCTCTCCTCGCGGACGAGCCGCTCGAACTGCGTCTTGGTCAGCAGCGCCAGCTCGCACCTGGTCTTCGCCATCACCGTCGCCGTGTGCCGGCCGTCGGTCAGCAGGCTGATCTCGCCGAACACGGTCGGTGCGTCGATAGTGGCGAGCACCTCCGGCGCCCCGGCCTTCATGACGTCCACCGTGCCCTGCAGCAGCACGACCAGCCCCTGCGCCTGGTCCCCTTCCTTATATAAGGGCAGCCCGGGCTCGAACTGGGCGGGGAGCATGACACGCACGATGTGCTCGGTCTGCTCGAACGAGAGCCCGCGACAGAGCACGGTGCGAACGATCTTGGCCATCTCCGAGGGTGGCATCATTGTCAGATTCCCCGCAGCACGGTGGCACGGCCGACGCGGCCGATGGCGACCACGTAGGCCGCCGTGCGGAACGAGACCTTTCGCTCCCTGGCCACGCGCGCCAGCGTCGCGTACGCCTCGCGCATGTGGCGCTGCAGCTCGGCGGTGATCTTGTCCTCTTCCCACGTGAACTGCTGGATGTTCTGCGCCCATTCGAAGTAGGAGACCGTAACGCCGCCCGCATTCACGTAAATGTCGGGCAGCACCACGACGTTGCGCGCGGCCAGCGCCTCGTCGGCGTCGGGCGCCGTCGGCGCGTTGGCGGCCTCGAGCACGATCCTGGCGCGGATGTCCTGGACGTTCTTCATGGTGATGACGCCGCCGAGCGCGGCGGGCACCAGCACGTCGACGTCCAGCGCGAGCAGCTCGTCGTTGCTGATCGTCTCCGCCCCCGGGAAGCCGAGAACGGACCTCGTGCTCTTCACGTGCTCCATCAGCGAGGGGATGTCGAGCCCCGGCCGATAGCGGATGGCGCCGGTGACGTCGGACACGGCGACCACCGTGCCGCCGCGCTGGCGCAGGAACCTGGCCGTCCAGGAACCGACGTTGCCGAAGCCCTGCACGGCGAAGGTCTTGTCCTTGACCTCGCCCGCGTGCGCGTCTTTCAGGTACTCCTCGAGCGCCATCACGACGCCGCGTCCGGTGGCCTCCTCGCGTCCCTTGGAGCCGAAGAGGTCGACGGGCTTGCCCGTCACCACGGCCGGCGAGAAGCCGTGCAGCCGCGAGTACTCGTCCATGATCCAGGCCATGACCTGGGCGTTGGTGTTGACGTCGGGGGCCGGGATGTCGATCTGCGGCCCGATGATGTCGTGGATCAGCTGCACGAACTTCCGGGTCAGGCGCTCGAGCTCGCCCGGCGAGAGCTTGTTGGGATCGACCGCGATGCCGCCCTTGGCGCCGCCGAAGGGCAGGTTCATCACGGCCGTCTTCCACGTCATCAGCGAGGCGAGCCCCTGCGCCTCGTCGATGTCCACCGTGGGGTGATAGCGGAGGCCGCCCTTCATGGGGCCGCGGCTCCGGTCGTGCTGGACCCGGTAGCCCGTGAAGTTCGCGAGGTCGCCGTTGTCGAGCGTAATGGAGCAGTCGACCTTCACCTCGCGGTACGGGTTCACGAGCATCCGCTCGACCGCCGGCGACAGGTCCATGAGCTTGGCCGCCTTGCGGAAGTAGTAGTTGACCTCCTGGATCGGTGACATCTCAAAAAGTCTACGACACGCGGTCTTGCCGACTCGCAGAAGAACGACGGGACTGCCACGTGCCATGGGCACGGTGCCGTTCGTACCGGGCATCATCACGACGATCCCCGACCAACCCGTAGTCAGCACTGACGTTTAGCGCGCATCCGCCGTGGCGCAGCGGTTGCGACAGCAGAACGTGTCATGCATAGCCCCATCCGGCGCGTCGGCCTCAATCTCGCCATCGCATTGCTCATGCTGCCCGCCGACACGCGGAGCGAAACCGTTCACTACGCGTACGATCCGGCCGGGCGGCTGAGTGTCGTCGCCGACCCGCGTGGCGATCTCGCCATCTACGACTACGACGCCGTGGGCAATCTGCTGTCGATCAGACGCATCGCCGTCAGCGATGTCTCGGACGCAGTGGTCGTCGCCTTCGTGAGCCCGCCCGCGGCCGCCCGCGGCGCGAGCGTCTCGATCTTCGGCAAAGGCTTCGGCGCCGGTGTCGCGACCAACGTGGTGACGTTCAACGACGCGCTCGGCGAGGTGCTGGCCGCGTCGTCGACGCGTCTGACCGTGCGGGTACCCGCGGATGCCACGACGGGCCCCATCCGCGTCACCACATCACTCGGCACGGCGACGTCGCAACCGTTCCGGATCCTCGACAGGCTCACCATCACGCCACCGACCGCGATCGTCGCCCCGCGCGGCCACGTCGCGTTCGCCGCTTCGGATGACGTGCGGTGGAGCGTCGACCGCGTACCCGGCGGCGATGCCCAGCGCGGCACGATCAGCCGAGACGGGGTATACGTGGCGCCCGAGACACTGCCGCTCACGGGCGTCCGGGTGACGGCCACCAGCCTTCTCGACGCCGCGCTCGAAGCCAGCGCGCCGGTGGCGATGATCACGTCGCGTCCGTTGTTCGTCGTCGCCGATCCGCTCGGCGTCGGCTTCAGATCGCCGGACACGGCGTTCGTGAGCGCCGGGTCCGTGGGGCTGCGGGTCGCGCCCGCCATCCTCGGTCTCACGCCATCATCGGCGGCCCGCGGTGAAACCGTCCGCGTCTCGATCACCGGAATCGGATTCGCGGGCGCGACACGACTCGAGCTTCAGACGGCGTCGGGTATCGACCCGGCGCTCGTGGTGACGAATCTCACGGTCGGCGGCGACGGCAGCGAGGCCGCCGCCGACATCGCGGTCGCCGCCGACGCACCGGTTGGCCCGCGCGTGGTCCGCATCGTCACGCCGTCCGGTTCGTCGGGCGACGCCATGCCCGGCCAGAACGTCTTCGTCGTCCATTGAACGAGAGGAGCAACGTGATGCGTTGGCTCGAAGTGTCCTGGCTCGCCATGGCATCGACGCTCGTTGCCGTCGCACCCGCCACGGCGCAGACGTTCACGAGCGGCAGCACCGGTGCCGATGGCGCCTTCGCGCCGACCGCCAATGTGCGGCTCGCGATCCCGCCGGACGGCGTCTTCAACTTCACGACGATCAACATTCCCACCGGTGTCACCGTCTCGTTCGAAACGCGCGCCGGCGTGCGCCAGCCGGCGATCTCGCTTCTGGCCACCGGCAATGTCGTTGTCGCCGGCCGCATCGACGTCAGTGGCGGCAACGGCGGCACCGGGGGCGCCGGCGCTCAACTGTTCACGAACGGTGGCGTGGCGGGTCCGGGGGGGTTTGACGGTGGCGCTGGGGCGAACGGGCTCCAGGGTTCGAGCGGCGCCGCTGGACTGGGACCTGGCGGTGGACTGCCGGGCAGCGCGACGGCGTTTCCCGGCCACGCCGGGCATCTCGTCGCCGCAAGCGGCGTTTCGGGAGGGCGCGCGTACGGAGAGCCGCGGCTGGTTCCGCTCGTCGGAGGCTCCGGCGGCGGTGGCGGTGCGTCGCAATTCTTCGGCACGACTGGCGGCGGTGGTGGAGGCGGCGGCGGCGCGGTGCTGCTCGCGGCAACCGGCACGATGTCGCTCAGTGGAACGATCACGGCCACCGGGGGCATCGGCGGCAGCTCGGGCGGTCCCGCGGGAGGCTCGGGCAGTGGCGGCGCCGTGCGCATCGTGGCATCCACCCTGATCGGCAGCGTCGCCATCGATGTCAACGGCGGTCCCGGTGCGAGCCCCGGGCGCATCCGGATCGAAGCGCTCACCAACTCGGCCAGCATCAGCGGTGGCAGCGCCGGCGGCGTGACGGTCGGCGCTCCCGACGTGCTGTCGCTGAGCGTCGTCGGATTACGTATCGCCGCGATCGGCGGCGTGCGCCCGCCCGCCACGCCGACGGGCTCGTACGCGACGCCCGATGTCATCCTGCCTGCGGGCACCACGAGTCCGGTGGCGATCACGCTCGAGGCAAGCCAGATTCCACCGGGGACGACGGTCACGGTGATCGCGACCCCGCTGTCGGGCGCGCCGGTGGTCGTGACCAGCACGCCGCTGATCGGTACGACGGCGGCGACCACGGCGACGGCGACGCTCGCGGTTCCGACGACGCAGCCATCGATCGTCTCGGCCACCGCCGCGTTCACGCTGAGCGGAGCGCCATGAGCGCGCGCACGTTCGCATTCGGCACCGCGCTCGCCGCGCTGCTTCCGGTCGCGGGCAGCACGGCGTTGGGCGTGCGCGCCCTCGCGCCCTTCGACGTCGTCGTCGATGGGCTCGACGACCCCCGCGGCCTCGCCGTCGATTCCGATGACAACGTCTTCGTGGCCGAGCGCGCTCGGGGAACAGTGCTGCGCGTCAGCTCCACGGGTCGGCGAACAATCGTGGCGCGCGGGCTCAAGCGGCCCTTCGGCCTCGCGGTCGACGCCGAGGCGCGCGTCGTCGTCTCCGAGGAGGGCGGCGGGCGTCTGCTTCGTCTCGACCCCACTGGACCGCGCACGCTCGCCACCGGTCTCCGTCAGCCTCGTTGGGTCGCGATCGCCGACAGCGGCGCGATCTACGTCATTGTGCAGTCGAGCGAGGACGATGACGCCGACGGGGACACGCGCGACGCCATCGTCACCGTCGGGCCCGACGGCGGTATCACGCCGTTTGTCGACGGCTTGAGCGACGTCGAAGGCCTGGTCGCGAACGGACGCGCGGTCTACGTCCTGCTGCGTGGCGTGGACGGCCAGCTCGAGATCAGGCGGTACGCGGTCACGACCGCGGGCACCGCTGGTGTGAGCGCGAAGGTCGGCACGCCGGCGCAGCTCCGGCGTGCCGCTGGTCTGGCCCGCGATGCCCTCGGCGCGATGTGGGTGTCCACGCCGGACGCCGACGCCGGCGGTGTCCGCATCCGCGACGCCGTGCTGAAGCTGACTCCGAGCCAAGCGGTGGTGTTCGCAGAGGGATTCGACGAGCCGCGGGACCTCGCCTTCGGTCTCGAGGGCCATCTCTACGTCAACGAAGGCCGCGCCGGCCGCGTGCTCCGCTTTCGACCACCGGCGCCGCCGAGTGTCGATCCCCTTCCACCGGCGGTGACGACCACCGCCGTCACCGTGAGCGGTACCGCAACCGGCGACTCGCGAATCGATCTGTTCGTGAACGACGCCGATCTGCCGACGACAACGCTGGCCGATGGCGGCGGCCACTTCGCCGGCGTCGTCGTCATCGCCCAGAGCGCCGAGAGCCACGTGGAGGTCTACACGACAGCGGCGCGGGGGGATGGCCTCTCGTCGGCCCCCACCGTCGTATCGATCGTGCACGACGGTGAAGAGCCCGACCTGGTGTTCGTGCGGCCGTTGTCGGCGGCATTCGTTCGGCGGAGCGTCCCCGTCGAGGTCGATGCGCGCGACGACGGCAGCGGGATCGCGCGGGTCACGCTCGACGCGGGTGGACGCGTACTCACGTCCACGCTCTCGCCACCGCCGCCAGCGGCCGCGACGCGCGCGGTCGCCGTCTGGGACACCGCCGGGCAGAGTGACGGCGTGACGACGCTCACGGCCCGAGCGGCCGATCGCGCCGGCAACGAGCGCGCCGTCACCCGCGCCGTCGTCGTCGACAATACGGCGCCCACCGTGGACATCGTGGAAGGACCCGGCGGAGACACGCCCGAGTCCAGCGTCACCTTTCGCTTCGCCGGCGACGACAACCTCACGCCGGCCGCCAGCCTCGTCTTCACCTGGCGGGTCGACGAGGGCGAGTTCGGCACGTTCACCGCCATCACGACGGCGACGATCACATCCCTCGGCCCCGGTCCACACCGGCTCGAGGTCAAGGCACGAGATCTCGCGGGCAATGAATCCGTGCCCGCCGTGCGGACCTTCGCCGTGGTGCCGGGACCGGTCATCGTGGCGGTGCTGCCGGGGGCCGCGGCCGTGGGCAGCACGGTCACCATTGTCGGTGAGCGGCTCGACGTCGGCGCCGTTGCCGTGGCCTTCAATGGCGTGCGAGCGGCGATGCAGCGACTGTCGCCGACCTCGCTCCTCACGAGCGTGCCGCCTGGCGCGACGAGCGGTCCGCTCACCGTCGCGACCGCCGCCGGAACCGCGACGCGCTCGTTCACCGTCGAGGCCCGGCGAGCGCTCGGGCTCACGGCGCTGCCGATCACGGCGCGTACGGTGCCCGGGCTGCCGGTCACGGTCAGCCTCACGCTCGACGACATCGGAACGGAGCCGTTCACCGGACTCGCCGCGCTGGCGGTCACGCAGGCGCCCCCCGACGTGCGCAGCGCGCTCGGCGCCCCCACGCTGACCGGCGGTCGGTCGACCACCCTCACCCTCCAGCCCGTATCGAGCGCCGGCACATCAGGGCCGGTCGTCATCGAGGCCACGGCTGTCGTCGACGGGGCGACCGTGCGGCACACGACCACCGTGGAGCTGGACGTCGTCCCGATCGCCGCGACTGCGCTTGGCGGTCGGCTCGTCCTCGTCGACGAGACGCCCATCGTGGGCGCGCGGCTCACGCTGGCCGGCGCGACACGCGAGACCGACGCCGCGGGGAATTTTCTGTTCGTCGACGCGCCGTCCGGGAGACACATGCTCGGTGTCGACGTCGACGCCGCGCGCCCCGGTTTGCCGATCTACGCGATCGATGTCGAGCTGGCGGCCGGAACGCCGACGCTGTTGCCAACGCTGCGGATCACGCCACCACCACCGCCCGAGCGATTCGTGGCGATCGACAACAGCGCGCGGGATCAGATCATCGGCGACGACCGCCTGCCCGGCTTCGCGTTGACGCTGCCGGCCGGCGTGACGATCACCGGCTGGGATGGCGTCGTCAAGCGCCAGGTCGCGGTGGGCCTGCTCACCGCCGACACGCTGCCGGTTCCACCGCCCGATTTCCCGGCACGCACGTTCTATCAGATCTTCTTTGGAACACCGATGGGCGGCCTTCCGTCGCAGCCACTGCCGATCACCTTGCCAAACGATCAGGATCTGCGGCCCGGCGAGTCGGCGGAGATCTGGTATTACGACGCGGCGCCGATCCCGGGCGTGGTGGCCGGCTGGCGGCTGGCCGGCGACGCCACAGTGACCGCCGACGGAGCGCGGGTGGTGAGCAACCCCGGCGTCGGCCTCGCGCGCTTCTGCGGCGTGTGCGGCATCGCGTGCATCAAGCGCAAGGTCGACGGTCGACCGAACGTCGCTCTGAAAGGACCGCGTGGCGGCGATCCCGTCGACCTCGCGACCGGTCTCTTCGTTCTCGGGAAGACCGACCTCGCGCTGCCGGGGCGCATTCCGGCATTCGTCCATCGCGTCTACAACGCCGTCGATCCCTTCGGTCGTGTCGCCGGCTTCGAGCTCGCCACCGGACCCGGCTGGACACTGTCGGTCGACGTGGCACTGCTGGATGACGGCCCGGATGCGCGCCTGCTGATCATGCCGGGCAACGCGCGGCTGGGGTTTGCACGGACCGAGGCCACCACGTTCGTCAACAGCACGCTGCCCGATCTCGCCGGCGCGGTGCTCCAGACCGACGCCGGTGGCCACCGCCTGACCTTCCGAGACGGCGCCTGGTGGCGCTTCGCCGGCGGCTGGCGCGTACGCGGACGCGCCCACCTCGAGCTCGGTGGCCTCGGGCTGCTCGTCGAGCAGCGGGATCGACACGGCAACGTGCTCACCATCGAGCGTGACGCGTTCGGGACGGTCACGCGGATCACCGAGCCGGGCGGCCGCGTGCTGACCTTCACGACCGCGCTGCTCGACGTGGCGGACCCGACGTCGGCCCGGCTGCTCGGCGTGGTCGATCCGCTCGGCCGTGTGGTGCAATACGGCTATGACGACGCCCGGCGGCTGGTCAGCGTGACCGACGCCGCCGGCGGCGTGGTGCGCTACGAATACGACGCCGCCGGCCGCCTGGCCGCGATCGCCGACCCGCGCGGCATCACGTATCTCAGGAACGCGTACGACGGCGCCGGGCGCGTGATTCAGCAGACGCAGGCCGATGGCGGCGTGTGGCGATTCGACTACGACGGTCCGGTCGGCGCGCATACGCGCGCGAGCGTGACCGATCCGCGCGGCGCCGTGACGACGCACCGCTTCGTCGCCGGTCGCCCGGTCGCCATCATCGATGCACTCGGTCAGACGACCCGGACCGAGCACGATGCGACCGGACGCGTGACCGCGGTCGCGGACAGCATCGGTCGTACCGTCGCCCTCGGCTACGACGCGCGCGGCAACGTCGCGCAGCTCATCGACCCGCTCGGCGGTACGCGGAGCATCGAGTACGACGCGGCCGATCGGCCGCAAAGCGTCGCCGACGCCCTCGGCGTCCGCGCTCACCTCAGCTATGACGGCGGCGGCCGCCTGGTGAGCGTCGTCGATGCGGCCAACGTCCCGCTCGTCCTCGAGATCGACGCGCTCGGCCAGCCCGTGGCCGTGCGCGGAGCAAGCGACCCGGCGATGACGGTCGAATATGCCGCGACCGGTGAGGCGACCGCGCTGATCGATCCGCTCGGCCACCGCACCGTCCTCGAATACGACGCGGCATCCCGACTGATCCGTCGTCGTGATCCGTCGGGCGGCGTCGTGGACATCGCGTACGACGCGCTCGATCGCGTGGTGCAGGTCGCGGATGCCTCCGGTGTCATTGCGTACGAGTACGACGCGAACGGAAATCTACGAGCCGTGACCGACCAGCTGGGCCGCAGCGTCCGTTACGAGTACGACGTCATGGATCGGCGCATCAGCCGGACGGACCCCACCGGCGCGACCGAGCACTACGAGCGCGACGCGATGGGCAACGTCGTCCGGATCGTCGACCGTAAAGGACAGATCGCGGTCCACGAGTACGATCCGCTCGGTCGACGCGTGGTGAGCCGGTATGCGGACGGCACGATCATCGAGCTCACATACGACAGCGGCGGCCGCCTCGTCCGCGCGGCCGCGGACGGCGACGCGGTCTTGCTGGAGTACGATGCGCTCGACCGCCTCACGGCCGAGACGTCGATTTTCGGCACGACACGGTACGGATGGGACGCGCGGGGGCGGCGAGCCACCCTGACCGGTCCGGACGGCCGCGTGCTGGGCTACGAGTACGATGGGGCGGGTCGACTCACGCGCATCGCGGACGACGGGCGCAGCGTCGAGATCGATTACGATGGCAGCGGCCGCCGCCGCCACCTCCGCCTGCCCGGCGGCATCGACGCCGAATATCAGTACGATGCGGCGAGCCGGCTCACGGGACTCGCCTATCGTCGCGCCGAACAATCGCTGGGTGATCTCGTGTACGGCTACGACAATCTCGATCGGCGCATTGCGATCTCCGGCTCTCTCGCGTCCGTCCTGCTGCCGCAGCCTGTCGAGTCCGTCGTCTACGATGAAGCCAACCGGCCCCAGCGCGCCGGCGATCGCGCCTTCTCGTTCGACGCCAACGGCAACCTCACGCTGGTGGCCGGCCCGGGGTCGACTCGCGCGTTCGCGTGGGACGCGCTCGATCGTCTCGCGGCCGCGGGCACGGACGGCCGCATCACGTCCTTCGCGTACGACGCGCTCGGCCGCCGAACTGCGCGGGACGACGACGAGGGCCGCACGATGTTCGTGCACGACGTCACGGACGTGGTCCGCGACCTCGCTTCGAGCGGCGCGCGAGATTACCTTCGCGGCATCGCGCGCGACGAGCTGTTCGCCGTCGCCGACCGCGTGGCCCTCGCCGACGGCCTCGGCTCTCTCCTGGCGCTCGTGGATGCCGACGGCGAAATCAGCGACACACTGCGCTATGAGCCGTTCGGCCGGACGATCTCCAGCGCGCCGACGTCACTTCGCTACGGGTTCACCGGTCGCGAGCGCGAGGACGAGGATCTCTACTACTTCCGTGCGCGCTACTACCATGCCGGCCTCGGACGATTCATCAGCGAGGATCCGCTCGGCCTGCCAAGCGGCGTGAACGCGTATGTCTACGGGTTCAATGACCCGGTGAACGTCGTCGACCCCACCGGTTTGCGCACGTACGTCCTCCACGGTGTGTGGCCCGAGCGCGCCGCCTTCGACGATTTCGCGGCCGCCCTGCGGACCGCCGACCCGCACACGCAAACGCTGCCGTGGAATGGCCGTCTCTTCGGTGGTGTCATGCCCGCAACCGAAGGAGTGGCGGCGCAGCTGATGCGGCAGATTGTGGCCGAGCTCGACGACAATCCCATCGGCGCGGCCGAGAAGCTGAATCTGGTCGGCTTCAGCGGCGGAGGACTGCTCGCCGTCACGCTCGCCGAGATGCTGCGCGCGCGCGGGGTCAAGGTCGACACCGTCGTCACCATGGGCACACCCGCGCAGACGCCGCTCACGACGGCGGTGCCCGCACAGACTCGCCTGCTCAATTTCATCGGCGTCGCCGATCCGCTCGTCTCGTTGCGATTGCATCCGCGTGGCACGAATTACCTGATCCTCGCCACCCACCGGGCGCGCTCGTACACGGAAAACGACGCGGTGCTCGCGCTCGTTCGACGTGCGATCGCCCCGTAGGCTCGGAGCGGCCGGGCACCGGCTCTTCGCGCTCGCGGTGTGCGTGGCGGCCATCGCAGCCGCCGGTTGCGACCTTTCCGACGCGCGGCTGGCCTGGAGCGTACGGCGCGGCCAGGTCGGCGAGTTCGCCATCCGCGGCGAGGAGGTGTTCACCATCGGCGCGCGTCTCTCGGTGTACGAGGCTGCGACCGGTCGACGGCGGCGAAGCACGCCGCTTCCCGCCGATCTCGGCGACATCACACGCGGGCAGCTCGGTCCCGGCGCGCTCGCCGCCGGCGACGCCGTCGTGTTCGGATGGTATGACTTTGCCGACGAAACGGGAACCATCTTCTGCTTCGACGCGGCGAGCCTGACGCTACGGTGGACGTGGCGCATCCACTGGCCCTGGCATCAGCGCACGCTGCGTCCGACGGTGGCCGTGGCCGCCGACGATGACCGTGTCTATGCGGCGACCATCGGGAACACCGCCGAGAATCTCTTCGCGTTTCGCCGCACGGACGGACGTCTGCTGTGGAGCCGCGCCGTCGAGAGCTTTCCCGACGAGTCGGCCCTCGGGCTCGCCGGCGACCGGCTCATCGTCCGCTCGCAGCTGTGGGCATGGACACGCGATCGTCACGAGCAGCTCGATGCCATCCGGCTGACCGACGGCCGGCGTCTGTGGCGCACCTGGCTCATGGGAGACGCCAAGCACCACACCGGCGAGCCGCTCATCGCCGACGGCCGACTCTACACCACGACCCGCGTCGACGACGGCGGCGGACACCTGTACATCGTGCGCCTGTCCGACGGCAGCACACAGCGTGAGTGGATCGAAACCGCTGGCGCGCCGTTCGCCAAGCGCGGCGATGCGATTTATCTCGGCGGCACGCCGGCCATCGCCTGGGATGCGCGCGCGCGTCGGACGCTGTGGACGGCCCGAGACGACGCATCGACGCCGTCGACGAGGATCGCCGGCGGCGCCATCGATGACGGACGGCGCCGTCTGTTCACCGGCGACCCGCACCAGTTCGTGTACGTTCACGCGCTCGACACGGGCCTCCTCCTGCAGCGCGTGCGCCTCGATCGCTATCCGCGATTCGAGCTGTCACGGCCAGTCAAAGCGCTCTATGGCTCGTACGGAACCCGGCGCTTGCACGTCGAGGGCGGGATGCTGTTCGTCGGCACCGCGGACAGCAGTCTCTTCGTCTACCGACTCGACGCGCTCGAAGCATCATCGCGGCACCCTGTCGCCGAAGTAGAACGAGTCGGCCTCCGGATCGCCCGCCCGCGGCGCGCGCGGCGCCGGCGCGTGGCCGGCCACCGGCGGCAGCGCGCGCAGATACGCGATGATGGCGAGGCGATCCTCGTCCGACCAGTGGGAGAAGATGTCCCAGGGCATCGCCTGCCAGTGGAGCGTGCGGCCGTCGCTGCCGATGCCGCTGCGGATGACGCGGCTCAGCACGGGAACGGAGGCCGCGGCGAGGCCGTCGCGATGGGGCGTGAGGTTGCTCGACACGACGCTGCCGAACAGTCGCCAGCGCGCCTCCATCCCCCCCGCAAACCACTGTGGCGTGCGGAACCCCGTGAAGGCGCCGGCCGGCGTGTGACACATGCCGCACGGCGCCACGGTCGCCAGATACTCACCGCGCTGGGCGCGCGCGCGCTCGGCGCCGGTCAGCCAGCTCGCCAGCGCCGGCGCGCCGTCGAAGTGACGCCGCGCGGCGCGCTCGGGGGAGATGAAGCGGACGGGCGGCCAGACGCCGAGCAGCGCCCACGCGCCCAGGAGCAGGACGCCGAGCGCGAGGGCAACCACGCGCGTCCAGCTGCTGCGCGTGAACGCGATGGCGGCCGTCGAGAAGAGGAACACGAGCAGCGCGATGCCCCAGCCGACGATGTTGGCGAGCACGCGCCGCAGCGGCGAGACGGGGATCTCGACCAGCCCGTGGTCCACCGCCGCATTCCCGCCCCAGAAGCCGATGGCGTTCTCGCCTGCGAGCGCGAGGAGCTTGCCCCCCACCTGCTCGCCCAGCGTGATGCGGCGCGGCTTCGGCACGTCGTTCTTGATGGGCGGCAGCGCCTTCAGATAGGCCGCGATGGCGTGGGCGTCGCCGTCCGTGAGGCGCGAGAACCACACCCATGGCATCGCCATCGGATGCAACCGGCGGCCGTCGCGCGAGATGCCGCGCGTGAACGCCGTGACGATCTCCGCCTCGCTCCAGTTTCCGAGGCCGGTCTCCGGATCCGGCGTGAGGTTGCGCGTGTACCACGTGCCCCACGGATAGGCGCTCACGCGCATGCCCCCCGCGAGGAAGAACCGCTTGTCGTACTCGCCCGTCTCGGCGCTGACCGGCGTATGGCAGAGCGCACACGCCATGGCGTTCACGAGATAGCGACCACGCGCGAGGGGATCGGAGGCCACGCCGGCGGTGGCGATGCGCAGAGGGTCGGTGTCGCGCCAGATGGGCTCGCGCCCGAGCGTCAGCACGTAGGCGGCAATGACGAGCGCCTCGTTGCGGCTCATGCTGTCGGCGAACGACGGCATCGGTGAGCCGTCGATGCCGCCGAGGATGCGCACCGCGATGTCGTCGATCTGCGCGCCGCCGCGGAAGCTCCACGGCTCGGTGAGGTTCGTGGGCGGGACCTCGCCCGTCGGTCCCTCCCGCCTCGGCCGCCACCCCTCGCCGCGGCCGTCCTGCCCGTGACACTGTGCGCAGCCGGCGCGCGCGTACGCCTGCTCGCCGCGGACCGCCAGCGCCGGCCGCCAGTTGAAGAACGGCACGTTGAGCGGTGGCGCCGTCCGCCGCGACGGCGGCGCCATGCCGAGGACGTACTGCGCCAGCGCGTGCCGATCGCTCTCGCTCAGCAGATCTGCGAAGGGCGGCATGGCGGTCCCGGGCAGGCCACGGCTGATCGTGCGGAAGACGTCACTCTCCGTGGGCAGCGTGCCGGACGGTGTCGAGCGGAACTTGTAGACGCCGCTCGTGAAGTCGCGCGGCGGCGGCGTGAGCAGCGCCCCCGCCGGTCCGTCGCCCCGCCCCTCGGCGCCGTGGCAGACGGCGCAGCGCGCGCGATAGAGCGCGGGCACGTCCTGCGCATGGAGGTGCACGGGCGCCAGCACGAGCGCGAGCGCCATCACCAGGACGAGTCTCAGACGCGGCCCTCCTTGCCGAGCGCGCAGGAGATGCGCATGCGGTTGGCCGCGATCCACGCGTACGCGCGTCGCGCCACCGGCCGGGCGCCGGGCAGCGAGAGCACCGAGGCCGCCCAGCGCCAGCGCGGGATCCGCTTCAGCAGCTCAGGAACGGCGTCGGCGCCCTCCAGGATCCGGCCGTCGGGCAACACGAGCTGCATGGCGCGCATGCACTGCGCTTCCGTGATCTGCGGGAAGCGCGTGCGACGCGGCCCCGAGCGACAGGGCAGGATCTCGAGCTGGCCGGCGTCCATGGCCCGCCGCATGAGCCAGAGCGCGCTCGCGCGGCACATGGCGCACTCGGCGTCGTAGACGAGGGTCGCTACTTGCCCCACCGCTTCGCGAGCGAGCGGTAGTAGAGCGCGAACCCGAACGAGATCAGCGGCGCGAAGATGGCCTGCGCGAGCGCCGCTCCGGAGCCGGTGCGCAGCCACAGGCGTCCTTCCACGAGCGCGTAGAAGAGGAAGAACGCGATGCCGGCGACGATGAGGATGCGATGCGCCGTGATCAGGCGCACGCGACCTTCACGGCGTCCCGCGCCACCGACACCAGCCGGTCCACCTCCGTCTCGTTGATCACCAGCGGCGGCGCGAAGAAGATCGTGTCGCCGTTGGCCGGGTGCGCGCCGCTGGTGGGCCGCACGCGCGTGATGACGCCGCGCTTGGTCATCTCCTGCTGCACGCGCGGCCCGATCTTCTTGTCGGCCGCGAAGTTCTTCTTGGTTGCCTTGTCCTCGACCAGCTCGACCGCGGCCAGCAGGCCCTTGCCGCCGCGGATGTCGCCCGCGTGCGGCGAGTCGCTGAACGCGCTCTTGAGGCCGGAGTAGAGCCGATCGCCCATCTTGGCCGCGTTCTCCCACAGCCGCTCGCGCGCCATGATGTCGAGGTTCTTCAGCGCGACGGCACAGCAGGTCGGATGGCCGGAGTACGTATACGCGTGCATCCAGCGGTCGGCGGGATTCACCGTGTCCATCGCCTGCTTGATCTCGCGGCTCACCATGATGCCGCCGAGCGGCAGATACCCGCTCGTCACGCCCTTGGCGAACGACATGATGTCGGGCTTCACGTTCCAGTGGCTCAGGGCGAACCACTTGCCCGTGCGGCAGAAGCCGGTAATGACCTCGTCGCCGATGAACAGCACGTTGTGCTTCGTGCACACCTCTCGCACCAGCGGGAAATAGTCGTCGGTGGGATAGAGGACGCCACCGCCGCCGTGGATCGGCTCGGCGATGAACGCCGCGACGGTATCCGGTCCCTCACGAAGGATCGCTTCTTCCAGCAACCGCGCGCCCGCCTGCCCCGCCGTCTCGCCGGGCCTGGCGTCCGGCATGCGGTACGGATAGCACGTCGGGATGTGCAGGAAGCCCGGCACGCGGGGCTCGAACATCTTCCAGTAGGCGGCCATGCCGGTGGCGCTCATCGCCTGCTGGGTCACGCCGTGATAGCCGTTCACGCGCGAGATGATCTTGATCTTGTCCGGCTTGCCCTTGGCCTTCCAGTAGAAGCGCGCCGTCTTGAACGCCGACTCGTTGGCCTCGGCGCCGCCGCAGGTCAGGAAGACGCCCTGCATGTTGTCGTAAGTGATCTCCATCAGCCTCTGGGCGAGCTGGATGGCCGGCAGGTTCGACGAGCCCGTGTAGGCCGAGAAGTAAGCGAGCTCCTTCATCTGCGCCGCCGCCGCCTCGGCGAGCTCGGCACGGCCGTGACCGACGTTGACGTTCCACAGGCCGGCGAGGCCGTCGATGTACTTCTGGCCGCCGTGGTCCTCGATCGTCGCGCCACGGCCGCGCACGTAGATCATCGGCTCGGCGTGATCGATCGGATGGTGCAGCGGGTGGATGAGGTGCTCCTGGTCGGCCTTGATCAGCTCGGCGGCGGTCATCGCCATCGGATCCTCCGGTAGTCGCCGTGTGGGATCGGGATCGCTCGCTCGCGAGGTCCACGATATCGATAGACCCACGCGCGCGCGCGACGGCCGCCCACGAGCGTCACGGTGGTGCGGCCGCGGACGAAATTGTACCCCTCCTCGCGGTCGAGCACGGGGAGAAGTTCGGCGCGCTGCAGGCGATAGAGCTGGCCGCGGACCCGGCCGCGGCCGGGAATCAAACCCGGGTAATGACGGAGGTCGAGGAGGCGGCCGGGCGCCGTCGCCTCGCCGACGAGCGTGGCGCCGCCCGCGAGGACGCGATGGCGGCGGTACCCGCGCATGAGCGTTCCGTAGGCGAACAGATGCTCGAGCGGCTTACTTCGCGCGCGCGAGCTTCCCAGCCCGTGCGAGGTCAGCTCTTGCCGTTGCCCGAGGCGGCGCGCACGACGGCGTCGACAAACTGCGCCTCCGGGAGCGCCCCTTCGAACTGGACGCGGTCGTTCATGACGATCTTCGGCACCGCCATCACCTGGTACGCGCGCGACAGCTCGGGAAACTCCGTGGCCTCGATGGCCACCGCGCGCACCTTGTCCGATGCGATCGCCATGTGCTGTGCCAGGCGCACGGCCCGGGGACAGTAGGGTCAGGTGGGGGTGGAGAAGACCTTGATCTCCACCTCGCCCGGCAGCGTCGCCAGCGTGGCCTTCGTCTCCTCGCTCAGTCCCGCCTCACCGCGCGACGTCGCGACGATGGCGTCGATGAGGTTGCTGAACTCGTAGCCGGCCGGGATGCCGAGGAAGCGGATGCCGTAATCGCGCGCCCCTTCCACGACGGTGAGTGGGACGTCGGTCACGCCGCCGTACGCGTCCGCCCGCGCGCGCTCGATCTGTGGGTTGAGCACCTCCAGCGTGATCTTGTCCGAGAGCGCCGCCACTTCTTTCATCAGCTGCTCGTTCTGGCGGCAGAGATCGGCGGCCACCAGCTCCTGCGAGAAGACGACGAGCTTGACGGGTCCGACGAGCCGCTCGAACTCCTTGCGCACCGCGTCCTGGTCTTTCGTCTGGAGGATGGCCATGCACCGAGTATAGCGTCTTGCACAACTCCCCCCGGGGGCGTACGGTCCCTCACGTGGGAGGCGCTGCATGAAGCCATTCGTCATCAATCGCTACGGTCGCATGGTCTTTCCCTCGAACTTTTTCCCGGCGCTCGATTTCTCCGTGTTCGAAACACTGGATCAGTTCGCGGCGGTGATCCACCGGGACTTCGAAGAGAAAGCGCCCACCGAGCAGGACATCGTGGCCCGCATCGAGTCGGGCGCGTACCGCGGCCGTTACGAGCTCCTGCGTGACCTCGCGCTCGACCTGTTCTGGGTCAACCGCTACGCGGTGACGATGTACGAGAAGCGCCCCACGCGCTGGCGCGACGTCCCCAAGCAGAGCAGCGACATCTTCCTGCCGGTTTTCAAGCCGTGGGAGGGTGGTGAGCTGACGGCGGCCATCGAGCGCGGCTACCGCGCGCTCAAGCCGACGTGGGACGAGGGCACCGAGGACAAGATCTTCCGCGTGCTGATCGATGTCTTCCGGCACAAGAAGGGCGCCGGCGCCGAGCTGACGCCGATCAAGCCGACGGTACCGGAGATGCTGGCGAGCCCGAAGAGCCTGACCTACCAGCTGCTCGTCCACAATCCCGATTACCCGGGATACGCGTACGAGGACATCATCGAGTGCAGCCATCCCGTGGGCGAGCTCGAGGCGCTGCTGCGCCAGATGATGATTCTCCACAACGAGTTTCGCTGGGACCGGAACAAGATGCGCACCATCGAGGTGGGCAAGCTGGCCGACGACGACTTCGTGGTCGTCTACCACCCACGCAATCACGAGGTGCGCGAGTTCATCCGTCGCGTCAAGCGCGGGCTGCGGAGCCGACCGCCCAAGCCGGCGCCGGCGGCGGCGCGGCCGCCGGTGACGCCGTATCCGCCCATCGACGTGCGCCGCAAGTTCGCCGTCATGCCGCGCATCGAGGCGCTCGCCGTCTACGAGGGCGAGCGGCCGTGCACGAACGACGATCTCATTCGCAACGCCGCGTACTCGTGGTCGCCGATGACGGCGGCCGAGATCGAGGAGAAGACGGGGATCCGCCAGCGGCTCTACACCGACCTCGACCTCGACCACATCGCGCTGCTCGCCGCCCAGGCCGCGCTGGAGAAGGCGCGCCGGCGACCGGAAGAGATCGGAGCCGTCCTCTTCTGCTCGTGCACGAGCACCAAGATGATGCCGTCGCTCGCCACCTGGCTCTCGTCCCGCCTGGGCATGTTCCAGACGCACACGTCGTGCGACATCGTGGCCGCGTGCGCGGGGCTGCCCTATGGATTGTCCGAGGCCGTGCGCCTCTTGCAGGAGGTCGAGCGCCCGGTCATGGTCGTCTGCGGCGAGAAATTCTCGGACAAGATCGGCACCGTGCGCACGTCGCGGATGATCTTCGGCGACGGCGCCGCCGCCGTGGTCGTCGGTCCCGCCGAGCCGGGGGCGGCGCCGGACATCGAGTACTTCCAGACGTACGCGAGCGGTCCCGTCAGCGAGGTCGACTCGATCGTGTGGCCGAACCCGGAGTTCGACAACAACATCACCGTCTTCGGTCCCGAGGTGAAGGCGCTGGTCAAGCGCTACCTCACGCAGATGATCCGCGAGCTCGGCGCGCTGCCGAACCCCGACGGCGGCGGAGGCCCCCTGCTCTCCGCCATCGATCTGATCGTCCCCCACCAGGCCAACAAGACCATGGTCGTGCATTACGCGAAGGCGGCGGGGCTCAAGCCCGAGCAGCTCTACTTCAACATCGAGCGCGTCGGCAACACCTCGTCCGCGTCGATCCCGCTCGCGATCTACGATGCGGTTCAGCAGGGCGTGATCGATCGGCCGAAGCGCATCTTCGCGCCCGGCTTCGGCGCCGGCGCCGTCGGCGGCTACGTCGTGATGCGGGTCGATCCCGCCGTCGTCGCGAAGTAGTCATGGCCGACAGGCACGCCCTCAACGCCCACTACGGCCGCGCCGGCCTCGAGGCGTCCGTGCTCGAGGCGCTTCGCAAGATGGGCAAGGACCCCGAGCGATTCGCGGCCGTCGACCTCGCGCCGTTCGACCAGTTCCACATCGGCGGTCGCGACGCCACCCTGCACCTCGCTCGCCTGGCCGACCTCCCGCGAGGCGCCCGCGTGCTCGATGTCGGCGGTGGCCTCGGCGGTCCCGCGCGCACGGTGGTGACCGAGTACGACTGCCGGGTGACCGTCGTCGACCTCACCGAGGAGTTCTGTCGCGTGGGCGCGTTGTTCACGGGGCGGGCGGGGCTCGGCGAGCGTGTGGAGTTCCGTCACGGCGACGCGCTCGCCCTTCCCGTGAAAGACAGCGAGTTCGATGTGGCGTGGACGCAGCACAGCAGCATGAACATCGCGGACAAGGCTGGACTCTCACGCGAGCTCTTCCGCGCCGTCCGACCGGGCGGCCGGCTGGCGATCCATGAGATCTTCGCCGGCCCCGTCGCGCCGATCCACTTCCCGGTGCCCTGGGCGCGCGAGCCGGCGCTGAGTCACCTGGAGACGCCGGACGAAGCGCGCGCGCGGCTCACGGCGGTCGGCTTTCGCGAGCGCGCCTGGCAGACGGTCAGCGCGGAGGCGATGGCGTGGTTCCGCGACCGCCTCGGCCAACCACCGGGTCCGCTCGGCCTGCACCTGCTGCTCGGCGAGCAAACGCCGGCGATGCTGAAGAACCTCCTGCGCAATGTCGAAGAGAATCGCGTCGTGGTGGCCGAGGGCGTGTTCGAGCGGAAGTAGCTCGTCTAGCCTCGCACGCCGGCGACGATCAGGGCCGGGCGTGCCGCGGTCCAGGCGTGCGTGAAGCAGGCCCCGAAGGCTTCCGCGCTCCAGGCGAGGGCGGTGACGACGCCCGCTTCACGCGCCGCCTCCGTCATCGCCGCCGCCGTGCCGTCCTGATCGAATGCCACCACGACGACCGGCAGGCCAAGACGCGTCATGGTGGCGAGCTCGCCGACCATGGCAGCCACGCCGGAGGCGGCGCCCATGGCCACGACCCGGACGTCGTCGCGCGCGAGCGCGGCGGCGAGCGCGGCCGGAAGCGCGAAGCCGGTCGTGGCCACTCCATTCGGAATCAGCAGCTCGCGCGGAGCCACGGATTGCCAGGCCTCGGCGAGCGGGGCATCGAGCGCG
>DASTCJ010000198.1:0-6331 GCA_035605575.1 Candidatus Methylomirabilota bacterium | reverse complement strand
GACGCGCGGCGAGCGGAGATCAGGCACGGTGCACGACCTCGCCGGCGACCATCGTGAGACGCGCCGTCTGTCCGACCAGGGTTTCCGCCGGCGCCGACAGTGGATCGTGCTCGAGGACGGCGAGGTCGGCGGCGTAGCCGGGCGTCAGCCGGCCGCGCTCGCGCTCGGCGAACGTCACGTAGGCGCCACCCACGGTCAGCGCCGCGAGCGCGCGCGCGCGCGTCAGTCGCTCGCTGTCGCCGAGGACCGCGCCGGTCGCCATGTCGCGGCGATGGACGATGGCGTTGAAGAGGAGCCACGGATCAGCCGGCTTGTTGTCGGTGGCCACGCCGAACGGGATGCCAAGCCGCGCGAGGCTCCGGTGCGGCAGCAGCGTCTCGGCGGCGCCCCCGACACGGGCGGCCTCCGCTGCCCCCGATCGCCAGAGATAGCTGATCGGATTGGTGGTGGCGACGGCGCCGAGTCGACGGATGCGGGCGAGCTGATCGGCCGTGGCCGCGGCCAGATGCACGAGCACCCAGCGCAGCGGCGCGAGCGGCGTGACGGTGGCGATCTTCTCCCAGATGTCGAGCACCTCCGGCAGACAGCGCGTCACCAGCGTGTTCACGCGAAGGCCGAGGGTGGCCGCGAGCGTTGCCTGCCGCGCGTACTCCTCGCGCGAGTTGGCGCTCTCGACGAATCCCGCCCAGCCCGTGTATGGCTGGCTCGCGTGCAGCACGCGGGCGACCGCGGGATCGCCACCATAGTGCAGACACAGGCCCTGCACGCGCAGCCGCTCGTCGCCGAGGCCGCGGCCGCCCGCCCACGCCGCCAGCTCGGGGAGGGCACGCTCGGCGTCCTTCGCGCCGTCCCAGGTGGGACTCAGCGCCAGCGTGGCGCGCAGACACAGCGTGCCCGCCTCGCGCGCCGCACGGTACGCGGCGAGCACCTCCGGCGCCACGCCATGGCCCTCGTACACAGCGGTCACGCCGCGCGCGGCGTACACGCGCTGGGATTCCGCGAGCGCTGTGAGCCGCTGGGCCGGCGTGAAACGCGGCACCGCGCGCATGAGCGTGAACTCCAGGATCTGGATCAGGTTGTGCTCGATGAACACGCCTGTCGGCTCGCCACGCGCGTCGCGGACGATGTCGACGCCGCTCGGCGGCATGGTGTCGCGCGTGACACCGGCCACGCGCAACGCCGTCGAGCTCGCAATCGAGTACACGGGCGGCTTGTTCCAGTAACCCCAGATGCCGCGGATGTACACGGGATGATCGGGGGCGACGGCGTCGAGGTCCGCGCGCGTCGGCCAGCGGCCTTCGCGCAGCGTGGCGGGCGGATCCTGATAGAACGGTGGCGCGCCGACCGGCATGGTGACGATCCACTCGCCCTTCGGCGTCCGCGCCGCCAGCCGGCGCACCACCGCCTGGATGTCGCCGATCGATCGGCAGCGCGCGAGCGAGGGATAGAGCCTCTTGAGGCCTTCGCGGTCGAGGTGCGCGTGCGTGTCGACGAGGCCGGGCACGACGGTGGCGCCGCGGAGATCCACCGCCTGCGTGCGCCGGTCACGCCAGGACTTCATGTCGCTACGCGTCCCGACGGCCACCACCCGCCCGCCGGCCACGGCCAGCGCACGCGCCCGGGGCCGGCGTGGGTCGAGGGTCAGGACACGACCGTTGTCGAAGATCCAGTCGGCGGCTATTTCATCCATCCCTTCTCGCGGTACGCCTTCTCGGCGCCCGGATGGAGCGGAATGCCGACCTTGTCGGGCTGCCACGCCGTCTTCGGATCGAACTCGGCGAGCCCTGCGTGGCCGCGCACGAGGGCCTCCTTGTTCTCGAGCACGGTCTTGGTGACCGTGTACGCGATCGGCTCCGGCAGGTCCTTGTTGGTGATCAGCACGGTCGGGAAGCCGACCGTGGCCACCGGCTCCGGCTGACCCTTGAACGTGTTCGCCGGCATCGTGGCCGCCACGTAGCCGAGCGGCAGCAGCGCCTTCGTCGTCTCGGCGTCGAGGCCCAGGAACTTCACGTTCCCGTCGTTGGCGATCTCGCTGACGGACGGGTGCTTGGGAGTGACGACGGCAAAGAGGACGTCGGCGCGACCGTCCTTGAAGGCGTCGATGATGACGTTGTAGCCGACGTGCGTGGTGCTGCCGCCGAGCGCCTTGATGTCGTTGTAGCTGGTTCCGATGGCGCGCAGCAGCTGCCGACCCGCGAACTCGCCGAGGGCACCGATGGGCTGCGTGTAGATCTTTACGGGCAGCTTCTTCTCGCGAATCTCGCGCACAGAGCCGATGCCCAGCTTCGTGCTGGCGACGGCGACCAGATAGTACGTGTCGAGGCCGCCGACCAGGCCGCGGAGGTTGTCGAGCTTTTCCGTGTACGCCTCCTTGCCCTCCTGCGCCCAGCGATTGGTGACCGTGAATGACAGCCCGAGCGGCGTCTCGTTCTTGGCCACCAGCCGCGGATTGCCGACGCCGCCCGAGCGCGGCTTCACGTCGATGTTGGAGCCGGGTGGCAGCGTCTTCCGCAGCAGCTCGGCCATGGTGGCGCCGTAGACGTACCAGGCGCTGCCCGTGTCGAGCGTGGCAAAGGCCAGGTTCACCGGCGCCGGGGTTTGCGCGACCGCGGTGCCGGCGAAGACGGCCAGCGCGAGCAACAATGCGAGTGCGACCCTCATCGATATCCTCCCCTTCTCTTCACGCGAAGGCGGGAGCGATCTCCTCGACGAACCGCGTGAACTGTGCGTGCTGGTTCCAGGAGGTCAGGCGCAGCGCCATGTGACCGAGCCCCGCCTCGAAATAGGCGCGCAGCTGCGCGACGCATTCCTTCGGGCTGCCCGCCACCGTCCACTGCTCCACGAACCCCGCGCTGAAGTTCGAGGTGTAGTACGCGTCGAGGAACTGCTTGCTCTCCTCGAGCGCCGCCCGGCGGTCCTCGTTGACATTGATGTTGTGGTAGAGCGCGCTGCCGAGCGACGCGGGATCGCGGCCTTCTTCGGCCGCCATCGCGCGGACGCGACCGAACTGCTCGGCGAATTCGGTGGGGCTCAGCTTGTTGGTCATCCAGCCGTCGGCCAGCCGTGCCACCCGGCGGAACGCGCGCTCGACCACGTTGGCCGACGCGCTGGCCCCGCCTTTCCACGTGAGACCGGTGGGGTTCGAGGCGATCCAGATGGGCAGCGGGTTCTGCACGGGCCGTGGCTGGAGCGCCACGCCATCGAAGCGATAGAACCGGCCCGCGTGCGAGGCGCGTGGCTGCTCGAACAACGCGCGCAGCACGGCGATGCCCTCTTCCAGTCGCTCCACGCGCTCGCCCGCGCGCACGCCCATCACCTGATGCTCGAGCGCCTGCGCCGCGCTCTGCTCGTCGGGACCGCCCAGGCAGACGGCGAGCCAGGCGCGACCCTCCGAGAGGACGTCGAGGCTCGCCCACTGCTGGGCAAAGAGCACGGGATGGCGATGGACGAACGTCGCCATGCAGCCGACGGCCAGGCGCATGCGCCGCGTGACGCCGGCCAGCGCCGAGAGCAATGCCACCGACTCGAGGCGAGGCTTCGCGAGCAGGCTGTCGCCCACCCAGACGGTGTCGAAGGCGCCCGAGCCCTCGGCGGCCGTGGCGAGGTCCAGCAGGTCGCGCGCCTTGAGTGCGCCGAGCACCACGGCGCGATTGGCCAGGATGAGGCCGAACGAGTCCGTCACGCTCATCTCCCCCGGTACGACGGTGGCCGCTTGTCGAGGAATGACCGCACGCCTTCTTCGTAGTCGTGCGTCGACCGCAGCCACGCGTACGCCTTACGCTCGAGCTCGAGCGCGGTGTCGAGCGGCGCGTCGGCGCCGCGGTTCAGTACCATCTTGAGGGTCCGCAGCGCCAGCGGCGCGCGCTCGGCGAGCTCGCCGGCGAGCGCGCCGACCGCCTCGTCCAGCCTGTCATTGGCGACCGCCTGCGTGATCAGTCCCCACGCCTCCGCGCGCTCGGCGGAGATGCGCTGCCCGGTCATCATGAACAGCTTCGCGCGCGTCATGCCGATCAGCCGCATCGCCCGCTGGGTGCCGCCGGAGCCTGGAATCATCCCGAGCCGGACCTCCGGGAACGCGAACTCCGAGCGCAGCGTGGCCACGCGAAAATCGCACGCGACCGCGAGCTCCAGGCCCGCGCCCATCGTGTAGCCGTCGATAGCGGCGATGACGGGCTTGCGGCACCGCTCGGCCGACGTCAGCGTGTCGCCCCAGAGCTCGAGATCCGCGGGCGCGAGCGTGAGGAACTCCGCGACGTCGCCGCCGGCGCTGAACGCCTTGCCGCCCGCGCCGCGCACGACGATGACGCGTACGGTGTCGTCGCCCTCGAGGACCTGGAAGATGCCCGGGAACTCGTTCCGCATGGCCACCGTCATCGTGTTCATCTTCGGCTGGCGGTCGATCCAGATCGTCGCCACCAAACCCTTCCGCTCCACGCGCAGGAATTCGCTCATTTTCACTCGTCCTTCGGCTCGGGTCGCTCCAGCGCCGCGTACTGGCCGTCGCGCAGGAGGCGGCGCAGAATCTTACCCGAGGCCGTCTTCGGAATCTCGCGCACGAAGACGATGCGCCGCGGACGCTTGAACGACGCCAGGTCCTGTGCTTGCCGGCAATAGGCGTCGATGGCCGCCGCCGTCAATGCGGGGCGGCGGGCCACGATGAAGGCGACGACTCGCTCGCCCCACCGCGCGTCGGGCTCACCGACCACCGCGACGTCGGCGACATCGGGATGCCGCGCCAGGACGTCCTCGACTTCGACCGGATGGATGTTCTCGCCGCCGCTGATGATCATGTCGTCGACGCGCCCGGCCACGTAGAGCTCCCCCTCGGCGTCGAGCCAGCCCATGTCGCCGGTGAAGTACCAGCCGTCGCGCAGCGCGCGAGCGTCCGCATCCGGTCGTTGCCAGTAGCCGGCGAACGCCTCGTCGGAGGCGAGGCTGGCGACGATCTCGCCCTTCTCGCCCGCCTTCACGACCTCCTCGGGGCCGACGCGGCGGTCGGTGGAGGCGACGACGACGCGGATGGCCGAGTGGAGGCCGGGACGGCCGGCGCACCCCGGCTTGGCGCCGACGTCGCCGCGCACCGTGAACGTGTAGATCTCCGTGGAGCCGTAGTGGTTCACGAACACGGCTGGTCGGAACGCACGCATGCACGCCTCCGTGAGCGGAGCGAGCATGGGGGCACCGGCGTAGGCTAGCTTCGTCACCGACCGCACCGCCTCGGCATCGAAGCCGGGCGCGTGCACGAGGTCCCAGTAGAGCGTCGGAATCAGGTAGAGCGCGGTCAGCCGCTCGCTGGCGATCAGCGACAGCGCCTCGGCCGCGTTCCAGTCCGGCTGACAGACGAAACAGCCGTTGATGGCGACCATGCTCGTCAGCGCGTGAATGCCCATCGTGTGATAGAGCGGCATGACGCCGAGGGTCCGCTCCCCCCACGTGTACCCGCACTGCAACGCGTGGGCGACCGCGCCGGCGTAGTGGTTCTTGTGGGTGCGCGGCACCCCCTTCGGCCGTCCCGTCGTCCCCGACGTGTAGAGGAGCAGCGAGAGATCGCCCTCGTCGACGGCCACGGGTCGCGGGTCGCCGGAGGCGGCCACGTCGGCAAGCGGCAGCGCGCCCTGCGAACCAGCACCGCCGAGCGTGATGATCGTCGTCGGGGCGCCGCCGGCGGCCTCGGTCAGGGCATCGGCGGTCGCCGCTTCGCAGAGCGCCAGACGCGCGCCGCTGTCGGCGAGGACGTAGCGAAGCTCACCGGCGCTGAGACGAAAGTTGACGGGCGCCGGCACGCCACCGATCGTCTGGAGCGCCCAGTACGCGAGCACGTGCTCGAGCCGATTGCGCATGACGATGAGCACGCGGTCGCCACGGCCGACACCGAGCTTCGAAAAGCCGGCGCCGAGGGATTCCGCGCGCGCGGCGAGCTCGGCGTAGGTCACGCGCCGAGCGCCGTCGACGACGGCGTCGGCGTCCGGCCGGCGCCGGGCGGCACGCTGCAGGAGCTCGGCGACCGTCAAGGGACGAGCAGGACCTTTCCCTTGTTCTTGCGATCCAGCACGTGCTGGACCGCCGCGCGCGCGTCCGGGAGCGGAAACGCGCGGTCGATCACCGGCTGGAGCCGGCCGGCGGCGATGTAGTCGAGGATCGTGCGCAGCTCGAGGATCGAGCCGAGGTTCGTGCCGAGGATCTTGAGATTCTTCGAGTACACGTGGCGCAGGTCGAGACGGCCCCAGTGTGTGTCGTGCGAGCCGATCGACACCAGCGTGCCGAGCCGCGTCAGCGCGTACGACGACCGCTCGAAGGTGTCACCGCCGATGTGCTCGACGACGACGTCGAC
>DASTCJ010000074.1:0-5430 GCA_035605575.1 Candidatus Methylomirabilota bacterium | reverse complement strand
TCGCGCTCGCCGCTTCGAAACCACCAGCGCTGATTACCCTTGAGGTGAATGGGCATGTTGCTCAAATCGCCGCGGTACTCGGTGACGCAGGAGAAGCCGCCCCGACAGCCTCCATTCAGGACGATCTCGCCGGACGGCGAGACGCTGCCGCTCCCGGCCTCCTGGGCACCGACGTCCGTCTCCGTCCCGGGCTTCGCCGTCTGCTCGTACGTCGCCATCGCGCCGCTGACCGTGACCGCGATATCGACGCGCAGTGGTGGCTGCTTCGGAAACGCCGGACACGACAGGGTCCCGGTGTAGGTGCCGTCGAACGACCCGGCGAGCGCGCCCGCGGCCGCCAGCATCAGCGGCGCCACGACGGCGCGACCGAGCGTCTTCGGGTTCATCGGCGGCCGAAATGCTCTCACATTTCCGCGCGAAAGTCGCGCGCGCGACGGGGCGATAATCGGCTCACGGAGGGACGCAGCGATGGCGGGTGACTCGGTCGTCTGGCCGCGCCTGATGCTTTCGGAATGGCAAGACACCCTCGACACGCTCCGCATGTGGATGCAGATCATCGGCAAGACACGGCTGGCGCTCGCGCCGGCCGAGAATCACTGGTGGCACGTCGTCCTCTACGTCAGCGCGCGCGGCCTCAATACCTCGGCCATTCCATACGGGGCGCGCAGCTTCGACGTGGAGTTCGATTTCATCGACCACCGGCTCCTCGTGCGCACGAGCGACGGCGCCACGCGCAGCATCGCGCTGCGTCCGCAGGCGGTCGCCGACTTCTATCGCGCGTACATCGACACGCTCGAGAGGCTCGGTATCAACGTGAAGATCTGGCCGGTGCCGGTCGAGGTCGCCGCGCCGATTCCATTCCTGGAAGATCGCCGGCATGCGTCCTACGATGCCGACCAGGTGCGGCGATTCTTCTCCATGCTGCTGCACGCCAACCGCATCCTGGCGCGGTTCAAGGGGCGCTTCCTCGGCAAGACGAGCCCTGTGCATTTCTTCTGGGGCGCCGTCGATCTGGCGCTCACACGTTTCAGCGGCCGCCGCGCGCCGGAAGCGAAGAACGCCGACCGCATGATGCGAGAGGCGATGTCGCACGAGGAGATGAGCTTCGGGTTCTGGCCGGGCAGCGGAACGGTGGCCGAGCCGGCGTTCTATGCCTACATGCGGCCCGAGCCGTCGAGTCTGGCGACGACATCGGTCCGGCCGGCGGCCGCATCCTACAACGGTGAGCTGGCGGACTTCATCCTTCCGTACGAGGCCGTCCGGTCGCTGTCGTCGCCGGACGGAGTCGTGCTCGACTTCTTCCAGAGCGTCTATGACGCCGGCGCCGATCAGGGGGGCTGGGATCGTGCGACGCTCGACCGGCCGGCGGCGGAATGGCCATGACGCGCGCTGGGCGCGCTTGACCGCCTCGCGGCCCGCCGATATCCTCGCGGCGCAGTAGCAGGCTCCCATCCCTCAGGAGGACTCGCATGGCTATCAATCCGCTCAGCCGCCGGGAAGTCATAAAGTTCGGTGCCTTCACCACCGTTGGTGGCGTCATGACGCCGGGGATCTCGCTGGCCCAGGCGATCGTGACTGACACGAAGAACATCGTCGCGCGCGATATCCAGATCAACGCCGGCGGCACGATGATTCCGGGCTACGACGCGCGCCCCGAAGCGCAGGGGCGGTATCCCATCGTGCTCGCCATCTGCGGATTCACCGGACTGAACGAGCAGCACAAGGATGTGGTGCGCCGGTTCGCGCACGCGGGGTACTACGCAATCGCCCCGGAGCTCTTTCATCGCGAGGGCGGCGTGCAAGGCAAGGCGTTTCCGGAGCTCTCGAAGATCTCGGCGGGCATCGGGCGCAAGCAGTACCTCGGTGATCTCACCGCCGCGGCGGACTTCGCGAAGCAGCAGGCGTGGGCGAAACCCGATCGGCTCGGCGTCACCGGCTTCTGCGGCGGCGGCGCGCTGACGCTGCACTTCGCCGCCGAATATCCGGGTGTGACGGCGGCCGTGCCCTTTTACGGTCACGTCAAGCGGGTGTACAACGACGCGCCCGGCGTCGACGCCTTCGCCCTCGCCCCGAAGATCAAGGCGCCGGTGCTCGGGCTCTACGGCGAAGCCGATCAGGGCATTCCACCGGCCGACGTGAAGGCCTTCGAGACCGAGCTCAAGAAGACGAATCCCAATGTCGAGTTCGTTCTCTATCCCGGGGCGTCGCACGCGTTCTTCTCTGACGACCGC
Source organism: Candidatus Methylomirabilota bacterium (assembly GCA_035605575.1). Taxonomy (GTDB): domain Bacteria; phylum Methylomirabilota; class Methylomirabilia; order Rokubacteriales; family CSP1-6; genus AR12. The sequence continues at coordinate 3,199 of DASTCJ010000074.1, read as the reverse complement.
CCGCAGGTCTACAAGAAGGACGCTGCGGACGACGCCTGGAAGCGCTGCCTCGCGTTCTTCGACAGGCACCTGAAGGCGTAAGCTCGACGAACTTACTTCTCGGCCTTGCCCTCACGTTTGCTGCGGCCACGTACGCCCGACGCGCGGACCGAACCGTCGGTCCGCGCGTGATACGTCTGCAACAGGCTGCGATGAGTCAACCAGCCTACGACGGTTCGTTTGGTCTCGTCGAGCACCGGCAGTCCAGATGATTCTCCGCGCAGTAAGAGCGGCATCGCTTCTCTGAGGGGCTGCGCGGCCGCCAGCGTCGGCGGTTGCTCGGCGAGCGTGCCGACTGCGGCATCCGAGGCCGGCTGCGCCAGCGCTGTCTCGAGCTGGCGCGCGGTGATGATGCCGCGATAGTGTCCATCGCGGTCGACCACGGGAAGGGCCTCCGCCTCCGCCTGCGCGAGCGCGGTGACGACGTCGGCCGGCCGTGAATCGTACGGGATCGCGAGCGGTAGCGGACGCATTGCGTCGCGCACGCGCAGTCCGTCGATCACGTCGACCGGTCGTGAGCGCGCGAGATCGATGCCGCGACGCCGAAGCTTCAGCGTATAGATCGTGTCCGCGCTGAGCATGCGGCTCCCCGCCGTCGCGAGCGCGATCGCGAGCATCAACGGCAGGATGATCTGGTAGTCACCGGTCAGCTCGAAGAGAATGATCACCGCCGTCATCGGCGCGCGGGCGGCGGCGGCGAAGACGGCGCCCATGCCGACGACACCGTAGGCGCCGGGCGCCCCGTACGCCCCCGGGGCCATCCGCTGGATGACGTCGCCATATGCCGTGCCCAGCATGGCACCGACGAACAGCGAGGGAGCGAAGACACCACCCGAACCGCCGATGGCAATCGTGAGACTGGTCGCGAGGATCTTGCCGACGAAGAACACGACGAGCAGCGCTGCCGCGTACTGCCCCACGATCGCATGCTCGAGAACCGGATAGCCGACTCCGTACATCTGCGGCAGGACGAGGAGCAGCAGTCCCAGCGCGAGACCGCCCGCCGCTGGTCGCAGCCACTCGGGCCCCTTCCAGAGATGATCGACGAGGTCCTCCAGGCCGTACAGCGTGCGGATGAACGCGACGCCGGCCAGCGCGGCCAGGAGTCCGAGCCCGGCATAGAGCGCGTATTCGCTCACGCCGGTGACGCGGAACGGCGGCAGGGTCAGGAATGCCCGTGAGCCGAAGACCGCGCGCCCGATGACCGCGGCCACCACCGAGGAGGGCACCACCACGCCAAACGACTCGGCGTCGACGTCGCGCAGGATCAGCTCGAGCGCGAAGACGACGCCGGCGATCGGCGCGTTGAACGTCGCCGAGATACCGCCGGCGGCGCCGCACGCGACCAGCAGCGGCAGCCGCGACTCGGGCACGCGCAGGAGCTGGCCGAGCGATGAGCCAAGGGCCGCGCCGATCTGGACAATCGGACCTTCGCGTCCGACTGAGCCACCGCAGCCGATGCACAGCGCGGAGGCTAGAGACTTCACGGCCGCGACCTGCGGTCGGATCCGTCCGCCCTGCTGTGCGACGGCGAGCATCACTTCGGGCACGCCGTGACCGCGCGCCTCGCGCGCGAAGCGATCCACCAGCGGTCCGTAGATCAGCCCGCCGAGCATGGGCACGAGGACGACGAACGCGGCACCGAGAAGGGGGAGCAGCGGATGCCCGGCATGGCCGGCTGCGCTGTAGTCGGCCTGACCGGAAAAAAGGAGCGTGAACCACACGATGAGATATCGGAACACCACGGCGCCGACGCCGGTGCCGGCTCCGATCAGAAGCGCCAGTGCGAGGAGGCCGGTGGAGCTGCCGTGCAGCCAATCGTAGAGCCGCTCACGAACGGAGGTCGGAACCAGCAGCGTGCGTCTCATCGTCCGATCGAAGTGTATCACGACATGATGCTATTCCATCCCGGGGTGATATATGATGATGCTCGATGAGCCGCCGGCGGCCCGTGCCCTCGCCCGAGAGCATCGACCTCGACTATCGCGCGCTCGCCGAGCTGCGCTACCGGCTGCGCCGATTTTCCCGGATTCGCGAGGTGGCGGCGCGGGCGGCCGGTGTCGAGCCGCAGCAGTACATGATGCTGCTGCAGATCAAAGGCCTCGAGGGCTGGCAGGATGCGACCATCAGTGTCCTCGCGGAGCGACTGCAGATCCGACACCACGCCGCGGTGCAGCTGGTCAACCGGCTGATGAGGCAGGGCATGGTGGAGCGTCGACGCGACCGCGAGGATCGCCGGGAAGTCGTCGTGGGCCTGCGTCCGCGGGGACAGCAGGTATTGCGGCGGCTCGCCCATTACTCGGTCGAGGAGCTCACGACGGAGGGCCCGGAGCTCGTGCTCTCATTGAAGCGTCTCATCGCGCAGTCGACACGTGGCCTGACGCCGTCTTCGAACGGACGGGCGCCCCGTGATGGTGGACGGCGTCGGGACGCTCGCGCCAGGCGCGGATAGGACCATCATGAAAGAGACAACGATTTCTCTCGTGTCGGCAGTCGCCGCTCTCGCTGGCCTCGCGGTCGTCCTCTCGATGGCCGCGCCGTCGAGGGCCGCGGACATGCCGATGCCGCGTGCGCATGGAGACGCACCCGGACAACCGGCGCCCATTCACACGACGATGAAGGCTCTTCACGCACACGGCGGCACGCCGCCGGGCTGGAGGTTTGCGCTCCCTGCCGGCGATGCCGCCGAAGGACGGAAGGTGTTCGTGTCGATGGAGTGCTATGCCTGCCATCAGGTGAGCGGTGAGCAATTCCCGCGCGACAGCAAGACGCCGCGTGGACAGGGTCCCGACATGACGGGCATGGGAAGCCATCATCCCGCCGAATACTTCGCGGAGTCGATCATGAATCCGAACCGCGTCATCGTCGACGGGGACGGCTACGTCGGTGCCGACGGCCTATCGAAGATGCCCAGTTATGCCGACACGATCACGGTGAAGCAGCTCATGGACCTCGTCGCCTATCTCCGGTCGTTCAAAGCCTCTGACGAACATCATCACTCCGGGATGACCGGCTCGATGGACTCGGGTAGCTCAATGAAGATGAAGTGACCCGGCCGGGCGGGTTCCTGTGCGACCGCGGCGGTTGGGACGGGAAAGTGCCGAACGAGTGGGCCGCGCGCAGTGTTGGTGGGCGGGCACGGGGCGGGGGCCTCGCTCCC
>DASTCJ010000133.1:0-21226 GCA_035605575.1 Candidatus Methylomirabilota bacterium | reverse complement strand
CGCGATCGATCGCGTGCCGATCACCAGCGCGCGACTGTTCGAGCTGCTCCGCGCGGCGAAGCCCTGATCAGCGTCCGCGCAGCAGCGCGTGCAGGCGCGCCGGCGTGATCGGCAGCTCGCGCACGACCACGCCGCGATCGGCGAGCGCGTCCTCGACGGCATTGGCCACCGCGCTCGCGCCGGCGATGCAGCCGCTCTCGCCCACGCCCTTGACTCCGAGCGGATTCACGACCGAGGGGTGCTCGTCGAGCGTCACGTCGACCCACGGAACATCGGAGGCCTTCGGGATGGCGTAGTCCATCAGGCTGCCGGTGAGCAGCTGCCCTTGCGCGTCGTACACGACCTCTTCCATCAATGCGGTGCCGATCGCCTGCACGGCGCCGCCTTGCAGCTGTCCCTCGACGATGGCGGGATTGATCGCGCGCCCCGGGTCGTGGAGCACGAGATGCCGCAGCAGCCGCACGTGGCACGTCTCCACATCGACCTCGACCGCACAGACCTGGCCGCCAAAGGCCCATGTCACCGTGTCGGGATAGAACCACGTGCACGCGTTCAGTCCCGGCTCGCCACGCGGGATCAGTGCCTTGGACCGGATCGCCGCCTGGGCGAGGCGAGCCAGCGGCAGCGCGCGATCGGGGAGACCCGCCACGAACGCGCGGCTGCCCTCGAGACGCACGTCCTTGGGATCGCACTCGAGCATCTCCGCGGCGACCAGCGCCGCGCGCTCGCGCACCTCGGCGGCGGCGCGGGCCACGGCGGGACCCGTGTTGACGATCACGCGGCTGCCGCCGGTGCCCATGCCGTACGGCATGAGCGTCGTGTCGCCGGCCAGCACGGTGACGTCCTCGAGATCGGCGCCGAGCGTGGCCGCGGCGATCTGCGCGAGCGTCGTCGAGTGCGCCTGCCCCTGCGCCGCGACGCCGACGACGACGAACACCGTGCCGCGCGGATCGATGCGGACGGTGGCGCCCTCGAACGGTCCGAGGCCCGTGCCTTGCGCGTAGCACGCGATGCCGACGCCGATCGCTCGCGCCGAGCCCGCCGTGCCCTGCTGCCGCTTGCGCCACTCGGCGTAGCCGAACCGGTCGAGCATCCGCTCGAACGCCGCGGGAAAGTCCGCCGGATCGTAGCTGACGGGCACGCCGTCCTTGTACGTGAGCCCGGGCCGGTACGGCATCTCGCTGGCGCGGACGAAGTTCCGGCGGCGGATGTCGGCCGGATCGAGACCGAGCCGTCGCGCGCCGAGATCCATCAGCCGCTCCATCACGAAATTCGCTTCCGGACGCCCGGCCGCACGGTACGCGGCGTTCCACATGGTGGTGGTGACGACGCTCTCGCCGCGCGAACGATAGTGCGGCACCCGGTACGGGCCCGGCATGTGGTTCACCGTGTTCGCCGTGAGCCCGTTGCCGGCCATCGGATAGGCGCCGACGTCGGCCAGGAACGCGTCCTCCAGAGCGGCGATGGTGCCATCGGCCTTGAACGCGATGGCCGCGCGATGCGATTGTGCGCGGTCGTGGCCGACGCTCGCGAAGTCCTCGCCGCGGCCCTCCACCCACTTCACCGGACGACGCAGTCGCCACGCCGCGACGGCGACGAGCACCTCGTCGGCGTAGACCTGCCCCTTGGGACCGAAGGCGCCGCCGACGTCGGGCACGATCACGCGCACGCGCTCGACCGGAAGGTCGAGCACGCGGGCGATCACATCCCGCTGGCTGTATGGACTCTGAATCGATCCCCACACCGTCAGCACGCCGGACTCCGGATCGTGCTGAGCGAGCACGCCGCGCGTCTCGATGGGCACCGCGGCGAGCCGCTGATGCCGGAACCGCTCGCGCACGATCGTGAGGCCGGGCTCGCCGAACGCGCGCTCGACGTCGCCGACGGCGCCACCGACGCGCACGCCCACATTGTCGGGCCAGCCCTCGTGCACGCGCGCGGACGCCGCACGGGCCGTCTCGTCGCCGACGATTGGCGGCAGCGGCCCGTAGTCCACCGTGATGGCGGCCAGCGCGTCGGCCAACAGGTAGGCCGTCTCCGCCACCACCACCGCGACCGGCTCGCCGAAGTACCGCGCGCGATCGCGGACGAGAATCGGCGCGTCGAACGGCCGGTCGGCATGGGCCCCGGTCGAGGCGCTCGTGAGGGGCCGTTGCGTCTCCGGCAGGTCCACGGCCGTCCATACGGCGAGCACCCCCGGCATCGCCCTGGCCGCGGCGCCGTGGACGCCGAGCACCCGGGCGTGCGCATGCTGGCTGCGGACGACGCCGAGGTGCGCACACCCAGGCCGGTAGAGGTCGTCGACGTACCGTCCGCCACCGGTGAGCAGACGGAGAGCATCCTTGTTCTTCGGCGAGGCTCCGATCATGGCCGGTAGTTTATACTTCGCGGTCCCGCAGCGGCGGCGGCATTCCCCGGCGAGCGGACGATGACATCGGCCGACGGCGAGTTTATACTCCGGTACCCTTCGATGGCTGGATCCACAACGATCGAACCGCCGACTTTCACGCGGAGCACGCGATGAAGCGTTTCGTCCTGCGCCGGCTCGGGTACGCGATCGTATCGCTCACGCTCCTCTCGGTGACCATCTTCGTCTTCGTCCGTCTCACCGGCGATCCCGCGCTCCTGCTCGTCGAGCCCGGCGCGAGCAAGGCCGACGTCGACGCCATGCGCGAGCGGTTCGGGCTCGACCGCCCGCTCGTCGTGCAATACGCGAAGTTCGTCGACGGGCTCGTGCGCGGCGATTTCGGCCAGTCGTTCTACTACCGCACGCCGGTCCTCGATCTGTATCTCTCACGCCTTCCGAACTCGCTGCTGCTGGCCGCCGTGGCCATGTCGTTCTCGCTGCTGATCGGCATCCCGACCGGTGTCCTCGCCGCCGTCCGCGTCAACAGCTGGCTCGATCGGGCGGGACGCGTCTTCGCGCTCCTCGGCCTGTCGCTGCCGTCGTTCTGGATCGGCCTCGTGCTGATCCTCTTCTTCTCTGTGTATCTCGGCTGGCTGCCGTCGTCCGGCTCCGGCACGGCCCTGCACGTGCTGATGCCCGCCTTCGCGCTCGGCTGGTACTTCGCGGCCTCCCACATGCGGCTCACGCGCTCGTCGATGCTCGAGGTGCTCGGCGCCGAGTACGTGAAGCTGGCGCGTCTCAAGGGTCTGCCCGAGCAGCGGGTGATCGCCAAGCACGCGCTGAAGAACGCGCTCATCCCGGTGCTCACGCTGGCCGGCATCAATCTCGTCATCATGATCAACGTGGCGGTGGTGGTGGAGACGGTCTTCGCGTGGCCCGGCATCGGCCGGCTGCTCTACGAGGGCATCGCCTTCCGCGACTTTCCGATCGTGCAGGCGACCGTGCTGCTGGGTGGCAGCATGATCGTCTTCGTCAACCTGGTCGTCGATGTCCTCTACGGACTCATCGACCCGAGGATCCGCTATGAACGCTAGCACCGCCGTCGTCGTCGCCGAGCTTCCGCGTCGGGCCACGCGACGCCTCGCGAGCTATCCCGTCGTCCCGCTGGCCATCATCGCGTGCATGGTCTTCATCGCCATCGCCGCCGACGTGCTGGCGCCACACAATCCCGAGGTCGGCTCGCTGGCGATGCGCTTCCGTCCTCCGGCGTGGCAGGCTGGGGGCAGCGCGACGCACCTGCTGGGCACCGATCATCTCGGCCGGGACGTACTCTCGCGTCTGCTGTTCGGGGCGCGCGTCTCGCTCGTGGTGGGGTTCACGGCGGTGGTCGTGGCCGGCATCCTCGGCATCGCGCTCGGCATCACGGCCGGCTATCTCGGCGGGTGGGTGGACGAGGTCATCATGCGGCTGACCGACACCTGGCTCGCCCTGCCGGCGCTGACCTTCGCCATCTTCCTGGCAGCGGTGATGGGCCCGAGCGAGATGAACATCATCATCGTCCTCGCCTGCGTCTACTGGACGCGGTACGCGCGCGTCATCCGCGGCGAAGTCCTGTCGCTGAAGGAGCGCGAGTTCGTGCGGCTGGCCATCATCGCGGGCTGCTCGCGGCTCACCATCATGCGCCGGCACATCCTGCCCAACGTGCTGAACTCGGCCATCGTGCTGGCCACCCTGATGCTCGGCGTCGTGGTCGTCACCGAGGCCGCGCTGTCCTTTCTCGGCGTCGGCGTCCCGCCGCCGAAGCCGGCGTGGGGTCTGATGCTCGCCGACGGCAAGCGCGGGCTGATGGCCGGCTACTGGTGGCTCACCGTTCTCCCCGGCCTCTGCATCATGTTGCTGGTCCTGGCCGCCAATCTCCTCGGCGACTGGCTGCGCGTCAAGCTCGACCCGCAGCTGCGGCAGCTCTGAGCGCCGCGTGGGGGAGCCGCTCCTCGAGCTGCGCGGGCTGTCGACCCATTACGAGAGCGCCCGCGGCACGCGGGTGACCCGCGCCGTCGACGACATCTCGCTCAGCCTGGAGCGTGGCAAGACCCTCGGCATCGTGGGCGAGTCGGGCTCCGGCAAGTCGACGCTGGCGCTCTCGATCATGCGGCTCCTGCCGCCGGCCGCGCGCATCGTGGGCGGCGAGATTCGCTTCGAGGGCGAAGACCTGCTGAAGAAGTCGCCGCGCGAGATGCGCGAGATCCGCGGCAAGCGAATCGCCATGATCCTGCAGGACCCCATGGCGTCGCTGAACCCGCTCTTCACGATCGGTGACCAGATCGCCGAGTCGCTACGCGTGCACGAGGGTGCCTCCCGGGCGACGGCGTGGACGCGCGCCAAGGGGCTGCTGGAGGCGGTGCGCATCTCGGCGCCGGCGACGCGCATGAACGAGTTCCCGCATCAGATGTCGGGCGGCATGCGGCAGCGCATCGTGGGCGCGATCGCGGTGGCATGCGAGCCGCGCCTGCTCATCGCCGACGAGCCGACGACGAGCCTGGATCTCACCATCCAGGCACAGTATCTGAGCCTCCTGCGCGATCTTCAGAAAGCGCACGATCTGGCCATGATCTTCATCACGCACAACCTCGGCATCGTGGCCAAGATGTGCGATGCGGTGGCCGTGATGTACGCCGGCCGCGTGGTGGAGGCAGGCCCGATCCGCGACATCTTCAACAAGCCCGCGCATCCGTACACGCGTGCGCTTCTCGACTCGGTGCCGCGGCTCACCGACGACACGCACGGCCGCCTGCCCGCCATCGACGGCCAGCCCCCCGACCCGTCCGCGCCGCCGACCGGCTGCGCCTTCCACCCACGCTGTCCGCAGATGGTCGACCGGTGCAAGACGCAGGCGCCCCCGGCGACGACGGTGTCGGCCTCGCATACCGCCCGCTGCTGGCTGCACGTCCCATGACGACGGCGCTGCTGCAGGCGCGCGATCTCCGCAAGCACTTCCCGGTGGGTCGCAGCATGTTCAAGCGCGGCGGCGCGGTGGTGCGTGCGGTCGACGGCGTGTCCTTCGAGATCATGCGCGGTCAGACGCTCGGCGTCGTCGGCGAATCGGGCTGCGGCAAGACCACCACCGCCAAGCTCGTGTTGTGCCTCGAGACGCCGACGGACGGCTCGGTGGAGTTCGACGGACACCCCCTCGGCACGCTGGACACCGACGGCGTGCGTCGCTATCGCCGCTCCGTGCAGGCCGTGTTCCAGGACCCCTACGCCTCGCTGAATCCGCGCATGCGCGTCGGCACGATCGTCGCCGAGCCGCTGGTCACGCACGAGGCGCTCGAGCGCGGCACCGTCGACGCGCGCGTGACGGAGCTGCTCGACTACGTCGGCCTGCCCTCGCGCGCAGCCTCGCTCTTTCCCCACGAGTTCTCCGGCGGGCAGCGCCAGCGCATCGCCATCGCGCGCGCGCTGGCGGTCTCCCCGAAGCTGATCGTGCTCGACGAGCCCGTCTCCGCGCTCGATGTGTCGATTCGCGCCCAGATCCTGAACCTGCTGCGCGACTTGCAGCAGCAGCTCGGAGTCTCCTACCTGTTCATCGCCCACGATCTGGCGGCCGTGGCGCACATGAGCCACACGATCGCCGTCATGTACCTCGGCAAGATCGTCGAGATCGGTCCGGCCGCCGCCGTGTCCCGCATGCCGAAGCACCCCTACACGCAGGCGCTGTTTGCGGCGGCGCTGCCGTCGCATCCCGACGAGGCGCGCGACGACATGGTGCTCCCCGGCGAGGTACCGAGCCCGCTGGCGCCGCCGGCGGGCTGTCGCTTCCACCCCCGCTGCCCGAGCGCGATGGCCCGCTGCGCGACGGAGGAGCCGGCGCTGCGAGCGCACGGCGATCGGCGCGTCTCGTGTCATCTCTACGAGAGCCCATCGCCCGCTTGACCTGTCCCGGGGTCCGACTTACCGTCCGCGCATGAGATCTTCGACCGTCCGCGCGCTCGTCGTCGCCGTCATCATGCTCGCTGCCGCCTCGCCCGCCATCGCCGCCGAGGGCGAGCTGCGGTGGGCGCTGCACGTCACCCTCGCTGCGAAGTGGCTGGACCCGGCAGAAACCGAAGCCTTCAATACGCCGTACATGGTCCTCTACGCCGTGCACGACGCCCTCGTGAAGCCGATGCCGGCCGGCATGACGACACCGAGCCTCGCGGAGTCGTGGAGCGAGGCGAAGGATCATCTCTCGTACACGTTCACCCTGCGGAGGAACGTGAAGTTCCACGACGGCTCCCCGCTGACGGCGGAGGACGTGAAGTTCTCGTTCGAGCGGTACAAGGGCGCCAGCGCCACGCTGCTGAAGGAGAAGGTCAAGGACGTCCAGATCGTCAATCCGACGCAGGTGCGGTTCGTCCTCAAGGAACCGTGGCCGGACTTCATGCTCTTCTACGGCACCACCGCCTCCGGCGCCGGATGGATCGTGCCGAAGCACTACGTCGACAAGGTGGGCGAGGACGGCTTCAAGAAGGCGCCGATCGGCGCCGGTCCCTACAAGGTCGTCGCCTTCACGCCCGGCGTCGAGCTCGTGCTCGAGGCGTTCGAGCAGTACTGGCGCAAGCCGCCGTCGGTGAAGCGCCTCGTGATGCGCTCCATGGTCGAGGAGACGACGCGCGCGGCGGCGCTCAAGCGTGGCGAGGTCGACATCGCGTATCTGCTCTCGGGTCCCGTGGCCGACGAGATCAAGCGCACGCCCGGCCTCACCCTGAAGGCGCCGCTTCTCACGGGCGCGTTCTGGATCGAGCTGCCCGAGCAATGGGATCCGAAGTCCCCGTGGCACGATCGGCGTGTGCGCCTGGCGGCGAATCACGCCATCGACCGTCAGGCCGTGAATCAGGCGGAGACGCTCGGCTTCTCCCGGCTCACCGGCTCGATCGTTCCGCGCGTGTTCCAGTTCGCCGTCGCCGTCGACCCTCCCGCGTACGACCCCGCACGCGCCAGGAAGCTCCTCGCGGAGGCCGGCTATCCGAACGGCTTCGACGCCGGCGAGTTCTTTCCGTTCCCGCCCTACAACTCGATGGGCGAGGCACTGCAGGGCCAGCTGCAGGCCGTCGGAATCCGTAGCCGCATCCGGACGATGGAGCGGGCGACGTATTTCGCGCAGTGGCGTGAGAAGAAGCTGCACGGGCTGATCCTCGTGGTCACCGCCACCATGGGCAACGCGGCCACGCGCGTCGAGCCCTACGCGATCAAGAACGGCATCTACGCGTATGGCTCGCTTCCTGCCGTGGACGATCTCTTCGCCCGCCAGGCGCGCGAGGTCGACGTGAAGAAGCGCGAGGCGCTCGTCAAGCAAATGCAGGCCGCCATCACGGAGCAGGTCATGCACGTGCCGATCTACGAGCTCGCCTTCATCTGGGGCGTGGGCCCACGCGTGGAGGAGAGCGGCGCCAACCGCATCGCGGGCTTCGCCTACTCCGCCCCCTTCGAAGACCTGAAGCTCAAGAAGCAGTGACCGACCAGCCGTGACTTTTTCGCTCGGCATCGACATCGGTGGAACGTTCACCGACATCGTCGTCTACGACCACGACCGCGGCCTGCAGCTCAATCGCAAGGTGCTCACCACGCACGACGATCCGGCGCGCGGCGTCGCCGCCGGCGTGGCCGGCTTGCTCGAGCGGGAGGCGCTCGACCCGAGCGCCTTCACCCGCGTGGTGCACGCCACCACGCTGTTCACGAATGCGCTCATCGAGCGCAAGGGCGCCCCGACGGGACTAATCACCACCGCTGGATTCGGCGACACGCTCGAGATCGGACGCGAGCGGAAGTTCGAGCTGTACGACCTCAACATCGCCAAGCCGGAGCCGCTCGTGCCCCGCGATCGGCGGCTCGAAGTCACCGAGCGAATGCGCGCCGACGGCGCGGTGGCGCGCCGGCTGGCCGCGGCCGAGGTCGCGCGCTGCGCCGACCGCCTCGTCGGTCACGGCGTCACGTCGATCGCCATCGTGTTCCTGCACTCCTACGCCAATCCGCGGCACGAGAGGCAGGCGGCCGCGATCGTGGCCCGGCGCCATCGCGGCGTCGCCGTCACCACGTCGCACGAGGTGGCACCGGAGATCCGCGAGTTCGAGCGCGCGTCGACCACCGTGGCCAACGCCTACATCAAGCCGCTCGCCCACCAGTATCTCGCCGCAATGGCCCAGCGCCTCGACTCGCTGCGCATCTCCGCCCCGCTGTTGCTCATGCTGTCGAGCGGCGGGCTCACGCACCTGACCGAGGCGGCGCGCACGCCGGTGCAGATGCTCGAGTCGGGCCCGGCCGCCGGCGCGCTCGCCGCAGCCTTCTTCGGGCGCGAGGACAGCCACGGCAATCTGCTGGCGTTCGACATGGGCGGCACCACGGCCAAGCTGAGCCTCGTCGACGACGGCGAGCCGCTCACCACGTACGCCTTCGAGGCGGCGCGGCAGAAGCGATTCCTCGAGGGCAGCGGCTTGCCGATCCGGATCTCGACGATCGAGCTCATCGAGATCGGAGCCGGTGGCGGTTCCATCGCGCACGTCGACGCCCTCGGTCTGCTGAAGGTCGGCCCGCGCAGCGCGGGATCGGAGCCGGGGCCGGCGGCGTACGGGCTCGGCGGCACCGAGGCCACGGTCACCGACGCCGACTTCACGCTCGGCTATCTGAACCCGGAATTCTTTGCGGGCGGTGAGGTCCGGGTCGACATGGCGGCCGCGCGCGCGGCGCTCGAGCGCGTCGCCGCCCGCGCAAAGCTCTCGGTCACGGAAACGGCGTGGGGGATTCACGACGTCGTCGACGAGACGATGGCGAGCGCCGCCCGCGTGCACATCGCCGAGCGCGGTCGCGATCCCCGGCGGTACGCGCTGATGTGCACAGGCGGGGCGGGTCCCGTCCACGCGTTCGGCGTCGCGCGCAAGCTCGGCATCCGCCAGATCGTCTGTCCGCCTGCGGCCGGCGTGGCCTCTGCGCTCGGCCTGCTCGTGGCGCCCGCCCGCGTGGACCGCGTGGCGACGGTCGGCATTCGGCTCGATGCCAGAACGGGGGCGGCGCTCGAAGCGGCGTTCCGGCGGCTCGAGGACGAAGCGCGCGCGGTGATCGCCGACAGCGGGCTCAAGCTCGAGACGGCTACCGTGCGCCGGCTCGCGGACGGGCGCTTCGCCGGCCAGGGTTTCGACCTCGTCGTCGATCTGCCCGATGGGCCGTACGCCGATGGCGAGCCCACGCGCGCGCGGCTGGCCGACGCGTTCGAGGCCGCCTACCGGGAGAAGTTCGCGCTCACGCCGCCGCCGGTCCCGATCGAGTTCATCAACATCCGGGTGACGGTGCGAGCCCCGGTGGCCGGCGCCGACGTGCACGCGCGCGGTCCCCGCGGGCGCGACAGCGCGCTCAAGGGCACGCGTCGCGTCTTCTTCCCCGAGCCGCGCGACTACGTCGACACGTCCGTGTACGACCGGGCACGACTCGGTCCCGGCGTGAAGATCTCGGGCCCGGCCGTCGTGGAAGAAGAAGGCTCCACGCTCGTCATCGCGCCTGGTTCGATCGCGCGCGTGGCGACGTCCGGCAACCTCATCGTGAGCCTGCCATGAGCCGTCGGCTCGACGCGGTCAGCCTGGAGGTGCTGTGGACGCGCATCATCTCGATCGTCGACGAGGCGGCGAAGGCCGTCGTGCGCACGTCGTTCTCGACGCTCTCCAACGAGGCGAACGACTTCGCCTGCGTGCTCACCGACGCGGGTGGTCACGCGCTCGCGCAGAACTCTGGAAGCATTCCGTCGTTCATCGGCACGCTGCCGGCGACGGTCCGGCACTTCCTGCGCGAGCTCGGCCCGGAGGCGATGCGACCCGGCGACGTGCTGATCACCAACGACGCGTGGATGGGCACCGGGCACATGAGCGACGTCTCGCTGGTGAAGCCGATCTTCTTCGATGGCCGGCTGGTGGCCTTCTCCGCGACGACGTCGCACATGCCGGACATCGGCGGACGCATTCGCGCCATCGAGGCCCGCGAGATCTTCGAGGAAGGCCTGCACATCCCGCTCACGAAGCTCGTCGACGCCGGCCGCGTCGACGCCACCCTGGTGCAGCTGATCCGCGCCAACGTCCGGACGCCCGAGCAGACGATCGGTGACATCTGGGCGCAGGCGAGCGCCAACGAGCTCATGGAGCGGCGCGTGACGGCGCTGCTCGACGACTACGGGCTCGGCTCGCTCACCGAGGTCGCCGACGAGATCTTCGGCCGCTCCGAGCGCGCCATGCGCAAGGCGATTCGCGCCGTGCCCGACGGTACCTATCGCTACGCCTTTCGCACCGACGGCACCGACGCGCCGTTCGACTTCAAGATCGCCCTCACCGTCGTCGGCGACGAGGTCGTGGCCGATTACACGGGCTCGTCACCGCAGCAGCCACGCGCCATCAACTGCGTGCTCGCCTACACGTACGCGATGACAGCGTACGCCGTGCGCTGCGCGCTCCTCCCCGATCTCCCGAACAACGAGGGCATGTATCGCCCGGTTCGCGTGGAGGCGCCCGAGGGCTGCCTCTTGAACCCGCGGTTTCCGGCGGCGGTGGTGAGTCGCGCCGTGACCGGGCACTACGTCCCGCTGCTCGTGCTGGGCGCGCTGCATCGCGTGATTCCGGAGCGCGTGATGGCCGGCACCGGCTCGCCGCTGTGGGCGGTCACGCAGTCGGGCACGCGTGACGACGGACGACCCTACACGGCGGTGCTGTTCTTCAACGGCGGCATGGGCGCCACGCCGGTGAAGGATGGCGAGCACGTGCTCTCGTGGCCGAGCAACATCTCGTCGACACCGGTCGAGGTCGCGGAGCGCAACAGCCCGGTGTTCTTCCACTACAAGCGCATGCGGCCCGGCTCCGGCGGTGCCGGCCGCTTCCGCGGCGGCCTCGGGCAGGACATCCTGATCGAGAGCGAGTCCGAGCGGCCCATCGTGGCGAGCTTCATGGCCGAGCGCACGAAGTTTCCGGCACCGGGTCTCGCGGGCGGTGCGCCCGGCGGCCTCGGCGACGTGCGCATCAACGGTCGCCGCATCGACAACCGCAAGCAGCACGTGCTCGCCCGCGGCGATCGCGTCCTCGTTCGTACGCCCGGCGGAGGCGGCTACGGTCGGCCGCGCCAGCGCGATCGACGCGCGCAGCAGCGCGACCGCGCCCTCGGCTACGCGCGCACGCGGCGCTAAGCCCCGCGCACGGCGACGCCGACGGCGTGGAGCAGCGCCTCCGGCGTGTCCGGATTGATCGAGCAATCGGGACCGAGCAGGAGCGCGCGTCCCTTCATGTCGTCGATCGCGCGGCGGGCACGGTCGGCCAGCGCCGGGGCGCTCAGCGTGGCGATCTCGGGCTTCCCGGGCAGCCCTCCCACCACCGCGCGGCCGGTGCGGCGATGCCCGTCCGCGAGCGACGGATTGTCGGGAGCGAGCGCCCAGCTGAAGGCGCTCACCGGATAATCGGCGAACTCGTCGAAGTGGATGGCGCGGCCGCAGACATGCAGGACGTTGAACGGAGCGCCGGCGACCGCGTCGAGCACACGGAGGTCGAACGGCCGCTGGAAGCGGCGGCACTCGGATGCCGTCAGCGCGTCGGCGCGCGCGACGTTCGTCGCATAGAACAGTCCATCGGCGCCGGCGGCGAGACAGGCGCGCGCGTAGACGGCGAGCGTCTCCGCGATGGCGGCGAGGCCCGCCTCGATGGCCTTCGGCTCCTTACGGCACAGCGCGAGCGTCTCCGCGCGCCCGCCGCGCAGCAGGTACGGCAGCACCATGATCGGTGCGAAGACCGTCCACATGATCGGCGTCTCGGCGCCCACTCGCCCGCGGATCAGTCGAAGCGCCTCGAGCTGCTCGCCGAGAGCGCCGCCGCGTGGATCGACCGGCGTGAGCCGCGCGACGTCGGCGGCGCCGGCCAGCGGCGTGTGCGTGACCTCGAACTCCCGCGCGCGATCCGTCGAGGGGCGATACGTGAGACCCCACATCTCGGCAAAGCCCTGCGCGCGCGATTGCGGCTTCAGATAGTCCCAGTCGAACGTGCGCGCCAGCCGCAGCGTCTCGTCGGCCAAACCTTCGGCCGAGTTCTCGGCCGCGAAGTTGTGGAGCCAGAACCCGAGCGGCACCCGATCGACCGGCTCGCCGCGCAAGGCAGCGAGCACGCGGTCGCGTCTGGTCATCGCGTTCGCGGTCATGGCCCCCGAGTATACGCGCGCGTATGATCGAGCGCGGCCCTCATGACCGACGCGATCCCGCCCGCGAGCACGTCCGGCGAGCCATGGGCACGGAATATCTGGGCGCTGACGCTGATCGTCTTCGTCGCCTTCGTCGGCTTCCAGTTCTTCTCGCCGTTCCTGCCGCTCTACGTTCACGAGCTCGGCGTGCCGGACGCGCGCCGCGTCGCGCTCTGGTCGGGAGCGCTGGCTGCCGTCACGCCCGCGATCTCCGGACTGCTGGGGCCGCTGTTCGGCCGTCTGGCCGATCGCTACGGCCACAAGCTGATGCTGATGCGGTCGCTGGCCGGGTTCACCGTGATCATCGCGGCCATGGGGCTGGTGACGTCGGTGGAGCAGCTGCTCGTGGCGCGCGTGCTGCAGGGGCTCTTCGCGGGCTTCACGCCGATGGCGATGGCCGTGGCCAGCGTGTCGGCACCGCGGGACAAGGTGCCCACCGCGATCGGCATGGTGCAATCCGCGCAGCTGCTCAGCGCGGCGGTCGGGCCCGCCGCCGGCGGCTACGTCGCCTCGCATTTCGGCATCCGCTACGCCTTCTTCGTGACGGCGGCGATGTGCGCGCTCGCGCTGTTCACGCTGATCTTCCTGTTCAAGGAGATCGACGCGTCTGCGCCGGGCACGCCGCGGCGGATTCCGGCGCGCCTCCCGCTGCGCGACGTGTTCGGCTATCCCAACTTCCCCGTCGTCCTGCTTCTCCTCATGGCCGCGCAGTTCGTCGACCGCGGGCTGGCGTTGCTGATCCCGCTCCAGGTCGCGGCCCTGCCCGGCATGCAAGCCATCGCAGCGACCTCCGGGCTCATCATCTCCGTGGCCGCGGTGACGGCCACCGTCTCCGCCAACGCCGTCGCGCGACTCTCGCGCGACATCCCGCCGGCGCGGCTCCTGATGCTCGGCCTGCTCGTCGGCAGTCCGCTCTGCGCCGCGATGGCGCTCGTGCACGGCTGGCCGCTGCTCCTCGTGCTGCGCGCGCTGGTCGGTCTGGCGATCGGCGGCGCCATCACGCTTGCCTACACGCTCGGCGCCAGCATCGTGCCCGGCGAACACCGCGCGGCGGCATTCGGCTGGCTCGCCCTCGGCGTGCAGGTCGGCACGGCGGCCAGTCCGCTGTTGACGGGCGCGATGGCTGCCGTCAGCCTGCCGGGCGCCTTCGTCGTGTACGCCGCGGTCGCGCTCGCCGGCGCGGTCGTGCTCGCGTTCGGCACGCGCGGCCTCCGTTAGTATGGACACATGACGTCTCCGCTCGAACGTCGCCGTGCGCTGATGGCCGCCCTCTTCGCCGCTCAGGTCTCGGCGAGCACCGGGTTCACGATGAGCCTCGCCGTGGGCAGCATCATGGCTGCCGCCATCACGGGCACGAACACCTGGTCGGGCTTGCCGGTGGCCGTGGGCGCGCTCGGCGGCGCGCTGGCGAGCTGGCCGCTGGCGCGACTGATGAGCCGCGTGGGACGCCGGCCCGGCCTCACGCTCGGCTACGTGCTGGCCGTCGGCGGCGCCGGCCTCGGCATGCTGGCCGTCGTGCATCGCAGCTTCCCGCTGTTTCTGCTGGGCATGGCGCTCTTCGGCATCGCCAACGCGTCCAACATGCTCGCGCGCTACGCGGCGGCCGACATCAGTGTCGGCCCGCAGCGGGGACGCGCCATGGGCATCATCGTGTGGGGCTCCACGGTGGGCTCGATCATCGGGCCCAACCTGATGGACGGAGCCGTGCGCGTCGGTGGCGCCATCGGCGTGGCGGCGGTGGCGAGTCCGTTTCTCATCAGCCTCGCCGGCTATGGCATCGCCGCCGTGCTGACGCACGTGCTGCTTCGGCCCGACCCGCTCACCATCGCGCGCCGACACGAGGCCCCGTCGGCCACCACGCCACGTCGCCGGCGTGCCGTCGGCGAGATCGTGCGCGAGCCGCGGGTGGCGCTCGCCTTCGTGGTGCTGATGGTCGGTCAGCTCGTGATGATCGGCACCACGTCGACGTCGACGCTCTATCTCCACGATCAGGGCCATCCCGTCGGCACCATCGGCGTCGCCACCTCGCTGCATCTCGCCGGCATGTACGTGTCGTCGCCGCTCTCCGGCTGGCTCAGCGATCGCTTCGGTCGGCTGCCGACGATCGGCGCCGGCGGGATCATCCTCCTGCTCGCGTGCGCGCTCGCCGGTCTGGTGCCCGGAAGCGCGGGCGGACTCGTGATCACCGGGCTCTTCCTGAACGGCATCGGATGGAACCTCGCCTTCGTGTCGGGGAGCGCGCTGCTCACCGACGCGCTGACGCCCGATGACCGCACATCGATCCAGGGCCTCGCGGATCTGTGCATGGGCGCCATGGGATTCGTCGGCAGCGCCGTGGGCGGCGTGATCCTCGGCGTCTGGGGGTTCGGCATCCTGAATGCCGTCGGCGCCGCGATGCTCGTGCTGCCGCTGGCCGCGAGCTCGATGCGCCGCGCCGCCGCGGCCGCGCGCGCCACGGAGCTCAATCCCTGGTCGCCGTGAGCGACCGGCGCCGCGCCGACGCGCGGCGTCTCGGCGCGATCCTGCTCGTGACCGTCGTGCTCGCGTGGGGCCTGACCTGGCCGGTGAACAAGGTCATCCTCACGCACGTGCCGCCGGTGTGGGCGGTCACGCTGCGCACGGCGATCGGCGCGCTTGCCCTCTTCGGGCTGGCCGCCGTCCAGCGGCGTCTGTGCCTGCCACCGCGCCAGGACCTGCCCGTGCTCGCCAGCATCGCGCTCCTGCACATGATCGGGTTCGGCGTGCTGTCGAGCATAGGCCTGCAGCGCGTGCCGACCGGACGCTCGGTGGTGCTCGCGTACACGACACCGCTGTGGGTCGTACCGGGCGCCGCGCTGTTTCTGGGCGAGCGGCTCACCGCGCGTCGAGCCGTCGGCGTCATGCTCGGGCTCACCGGCCTCGTCGTGCTCTTCAATCCGCTCGCATTCGACTGGCGCGAGCGCGGCGCCGTGCTCGGTAACCTCGCCATCCTCGCGGCAGCCTTGCTGTGGGCGGCGAGCATACTTCACATCCGCGGGCATCGCTGGCAATCGACGCCGTTCGATCTATTGCCGTGGGAGACGCTGCTGGCGACCGCCCTGCTCGCACCGCTCGCGTACTGGCTCGCCGGGCCGCTCGTGCTCAAGCTCGACGCGGCACTGTCGGTGATGCTGCTCTACGCCGGCATTCCGGGCACCGCGCTCGCATACTGGGCGGTCGCGATGGCGAGCCGTCACCTGCCGGCGATCACGACCTCGCTCGGCCTGCTCGCGACACCGGTGGTGAGTATCGTCGTGGCCGCCGTGTGGCTTCAGGAGCTGCCGTCGGCCGACGTGCTGGCGGCGTTGGGGCTGATCCTGGGCGGGATCGCGATAGGCTCCGCTTCGAAGGGGGCCTAGCGCGCTGAGGGCGCGTCAGCGCGCGGTGAGATCGGTCCAGAGCGCGTCGGCGCCCCGGGCGGCCACGTGCTCGCCGAGCTCCCGGGCCCACGCGCTTTCGCTGCCGAACTCTGCACGCCAGGACCACAGTCGGCGCGTCGCGAAGTGCAGCGCGTGCTCGTACGTGAAGCCGATGGCGCCATGGGTCTGGTGCGCGATGCCGGCGCCGACACCGGCGGCCTCGCCGACGCGGATCTTGGCCACCGCGATCTCGAAGCGCGCGTCGCCGCGGTCGGCGGCACGAAACGCCGACTCGGCGGCGATGCCGGAGGCGGCGACGTGTCCGGCCAGGACAGCGAGGTTCTGCTGGATGACCTGGAAGCTTCCGATCGGCCGACCGAACTGCTTGCGCTCCGTCGCGTAGCGCACCGCCTGCTCGAGACACGAGTCGAGCGCGCCGGCCATCTGCGCGGCGCGCGCCATCGCGCCGTGGAGCCGGATGGCGTCGCGCGTCACGCCGGCGGCCGCCGCCGATGCCAGCACCGGCGCGCCGTCGAAGACGAGCGTGTCGCGCGGCTCGCGAGCGAGATTGGTGCCCTCGCTGATGCGCGCGGCGCTGGCGGGCACGAGGGCGACGGTCGCACGGCCATCGACATCGGCAACGATGACGACGTGCCCGGCGTGACGACCCCAGGGCACGCGCGTCGCCGTCCCGGTGACGGTCAGGGCGCCGTCACGCCGCCCGAGTGAGAGCGTCTCCCGTGCATCCACGGGGGCCAGCGTGAGGGGTCCGAACGGCACTTCGAGGCCCGCGCGCGAGAGGAGCCAGCCGGCGATGATCGTCTCCGCGAGCGGGACGGGCGCCGTGTGCCGGCCCGCCGCGCGCACGACGACGTGCGCGTCGAGCCACGTGCCACCGGCGCCGCCCGCCGCCTCCGGCACCAGCGGCAGCGTGAGGCCGCCCTCCTCGAGCGCGCGCCAGAGCTTTTCGGGCCACGCGCCCTGCTCCGCCGACTCGATCAGCTCCTTGGTCGCGAGGGCGCCGAAGAGCCGCGTGACGGTGTCGGAGAGAAGCGAGCCTAATTCCGTCATGGGAGCGACCGCTCCGCAGTCGGAGCGAACCGCAGGTGGCCTGTTCGAGATGGTCGTGGCGTCATTGGAGCGGCCGCTCCGCGTGCGGCTCGAACCGCGGGTGGCCTGTTCGAGATCGTCGTGGCTTCATCGCAGTCCCAGTCCGCGCGCGATGATGCCGCGGAGGATTTCGCGCGTGCCGCCGCGGAGGGAGAACGACGGCGCGGTCTGCGTGATGTAGCCGAGCACCTGCTGCAGATCGGAGCCACTGTCGATGGTGGCCTCGGTGTCGAGCAGCGCGTGCGTGAGCTCGGGGATCGACTGCTCGAATGTCGTGCCGACATCCTTCACCGCCGCCGCCTCCAGATAGGTGTTCTCCCCGGCCTGCAGCATGCCCGCCACCGACGTGGACATCTGGCGCAGCGTGGCGAGGCTCGCGACCATGCGCCCGACCGTCTCGGTCCCGCGTGGATCGGGATGAGCGCCCACCTCGCGCACGAGCTCACGGATGAGCGCGATGCTCGAGAGATATCGCTCGGGGCCGCTGCGCTCGTAGCCGAGCTCGGCGGTCACCTGCTTCCAGCCGTCGCCCTCGTTCCCGACGCGCGCGTCGTCCGGCACGAAGGCGTCGGTGAAGTTGACCTCGTTGAAGTGATGCTTGCCCGCGAGATCGACGATCGGCCGGATGCTGATGCCCTGGGTGTTGCGCAGGTCGACGAGGAACTGCGTGAGGCCTTCGTGCTTCTTGTCGGGGACCACCTGGGTGCGGAACAGCGCGATCAGGTAATCGCTGAGGTGGGCGTTGCTCGTCCAGACCTTGGTGCCGTTGACGACGTAGCCGCCGTCGACGCGCGTGGCCCGTGTGCGGATCGACGCCAGATCCGAGCCCGAATCCGGCTCGCTCATGCCGATGGCAAAAGCGAGCTCGCCGCGCACGATGCCGGGCAGGATCTTTTCGCGCTGCGCCTCGGTGCCGAAGCGTAGCAGGAGGGGCCCGCTCTGACGATCGGCCACCCAGTGCGCGCTCACCGGCGCGCCCGCCGCCAGCATCTCCTCGAGCACCACGTAGCGCTCGAGGTAGCTCCGCTCGTGACCGCCGTACTTCTTCGGCCACGTCATGCCGATCCAGCCGCGAGCGCCGACGCGGCGCGAGAACTCGCGATCGAAGCCGCCCCACGACTTCGCACGCTTCACGGGTGCCGCGCCGCTGAACTGCGCCGTCAGGAACTGGCGAACTTCATGGCGGAGGCTCTCGGCCTCGGGCGGCAGGTCGCGCAGGGCGAAGCGAAAGGTGGCCGGCATGCGGGGAAGTTCACCACACGCCGCGCGGCGGCGCAACCGCGTGACAAGGGCGTGTGGCGGGGCTATAGTCCGCCGAAATGAAGGTCGGCATCGCGCTCAACATGCTCACCAAGGAGGGGCGCTCGGACGCCTCCGTGCTGGGCGAGCACATGGCGCTCGGCGATCTCGCGGAGCCGCTCGGCTTCGACTCGCTGTGGGCGCTCGAGCATCATTTCACCGGCTACGCCATGTCGCCGGCGCCGATGCAGCTGCTCGCCTACTACGCGGGCCGCACCCGGCGCATCGCGCTCGGCACCGCCGTCATCGTGCTGCCGTGGCACGATCCGATCCGCGTGGCCGAGCAGATCGCGCTGCTCGACATCATGTGCGGCGGCCGCTGTCTGTTCGGCTTCGGGCGCGGAGCCGCCACCGTCGAATACGCGGGGTTCCGCATTCCGATGGAGGAAGCGCGGCCGCGGTTCGTCGAGGCGGCCAGGATCGTGGTGACGGCGCTGACCGAGGATCCCTTCGAATGGGACGGTGAGTTCTTCAAGATCCCGCGCACCTCCATCCGCCCTCGGCCGATCTCGCATCCGGAGCAGCGGTTCTATGCGTCGTCGGTGAGTCCGGAATCCGCGGAGATCATGGCGCGCCTCGGGTTCGGCGTGCTCGTCGTCATGCAGAACGAATGGCCGAAGGCGGCCGAGGACATCGAGCGCTACCGGCAGATCGCGACCAGCGTCGGCCACACGCCGCGGCCGCCGATCATCCTCACGAACGTCTCCGTCGCCGAGAGTCGCGAGGAGGCGCAGGAGCGCGCGGTCGTCTATCTGTCGCGGAAGTGGGACTCGATCGACAACCATTACCACTTCTCGGACGGGCATCTCGCGAGCGTCAAGGGCTACGAGTTCTACGGCGGCATGGCCAAGACGTACTCGAAGATGAAGGACGAGTCCTTCCGCAAGAAGGCCACCGAGTTCTACGTGAAGATCCAGATCGTGGGCACGCCGGACGACTGCCTGCAGCAGGTGGCCGAGCTCCGGCGGCTCACCGGCGTCGACCATCTCGCCACCGAGTTCGCGTTCGGTGGCATGCCGCACGAGGACGCCGAGCGCAACATGCGGCTCTTCGCCGACCGCGTGATGCCGGTGCTCCAGCGCGATCGCGCCTTTGCTGCCGGCGCATCGAACCGTGCCCGGACGGCCGCGCCCGGTGAGGGCGCCACCGGCATCTTCGCGCCCGCCTGAACCGGCTAGCGCGAGGACGGCGGAGGCGGCGGTGGGCCGGGGGGTGGCGGCGGGATCGGCGACGAGGTCGCGTGCGGCGGACAGCGGAAGACCTGCGCGTCGATCCGCTCGAGATCCTCGGCGGGGAACGACAGGAGCGCGGTGTCGCCGCCGGCTTTCACGACCTTGCGGCGCAGATCCTTGATCGAGTCATCGCGCACGAGACCGATGCGCGTGCAGCCGAGCGGCACCCGCGGATCCGTCGTGAGCCGCACCTTGGCCAGCACGGCGCGGTCGTCCTGCGCGACGACGGTCGTGGCCGCACCGACCAGCAGGACGCCCGTCAGCACGGCAGCAGTCTTGTCCATGTCCGTACTCTACCCCGCTCTGGCGCATCGTGGCTGATTCGCCCGTGCTGGAAAAGTTCGCCGTCGGCCAGTCGGTGCGGCGTCGCGAGGATCCGCGACTCGTCCAGGGGCATGGCCGTTACTCCGACGACGTCACGCTGCCGCGCGAGCTCCACGCCGTGCTCGTGCGCTCGCCGCACGCCCACGCCCGCATCCTCGGCATCGACGCGGCCGCCGCGCTCGCAATGCCCGGCGTGCACGGCGTCCTGACGGCGGCCGACCTCATCGCCGACGATGTTGGCAATCTGCCGACGGACCGCACACGCAAGCGTCGGGACGGCGCACCCGCCTTCGCCACGCCGCGTCCGGCGCTGGCGCGCGGGCGGGTGCGACATGTCGGCGATCCCGTCGCGCTCGTCGTGGCCGACAGCCGCCCGCGTGCCGTCGACGGCGCCGAGCGGGTGCTCGTGGAGTACGAGCCGCTGCCAAGCGTCGCGGCCACCGCGGACGCGGCGCGAGCGGGCGCCGCCCTCGTCTGGGACGAGGCGCCGGACAACGTCGCCTTCGTCGTCGAGACCGGGGCCCGCGATGCCGTGGCGCGCGCGTTCGAGGCCGCCGCACACGTGACACGACTCGACTTCGTGGTCACGCGGGTGGCGGCCGCACCGCTCGAGCCGCGCGCGGCCGTTGGCGAGTATGACCGACGCTCCGGACGTTACACGCTCTACACGGGCATCCAGGCCCCGCACGGCACACGCACGCTGCTGGCCGACGTGCTGCGCGTGCCGCAGAGTCGCGTCCGCGTCGTCACCGGCGATGTGGGTGGCAGCTTCGGCATGCGCAGCGGGCTCTATCCCGAGATGGCGCTGGTGCTCTGGGCCTCGAAGCGGCTGGGGCGGCCGGTGAAGTGGACCTCCAATCGACGCGAGGGCTTCCTCACCGACGAGCACGGGCGCGACAACGTCTCGCGCGTGGAGTTGGCGCTCGACGCCGACGGCGCGTTTCTCGCGCTGCGCGTGGCGGTCACGCTCAACGTCGGCGCCTATCTCACGCCGCGGAGCGCGGGACCCGGCACCAACAACATCGGTGGCGTGGCGGGCGTCTACACGACACCGGCCATTCACCATCGCACGACCGGCGTGTTCACGAACACGACACCCACCGGCCCCTACCGCGGCGCCGGCCGGCCGGAGGCGACCTACGCGATCGAGCGGGCGATGGACGCCCTCGCCGGGGAGCTCGGGCTCGACCCGGTCGAGCTGCGCCGACGGAACTTCATCACCGAGTTCCCGGCGACGATCGCGTCGGGCCTCACGATCGACTCGGGAGACTACCACGGCTCGCTCGACCGGGCGCTCGAGCAACTCGATCTCG
>DASTCJ010000064.1:0-17652 GCA_035605575.1 Candidatus Methylomirabilota bacterium | reverse complement strand
CGCGCGTGGAGGCGTCGATCGCCAAGCTCTACTCGAGCGAGGTGCTCGGCCGTGTGGTCGACGCCGCCGTGCAGATTCACGGCGGCTATGGCGTGTCGAAGGAGTTCCCGCTGGAACGCTGGTATCGAGAGGCCCGCGTGCGGCGGATCGGTGAGGTACCCTCGGAGGTGCATCGCATGGTCATTGCGCGCTCGTTGTTCCGATGATGCTCGACGGCATCCGTGTGGTCGAGATCGCACAGGCGCTGGCGGGACCGATGGCCGGCGAAGTGCTCGCGCACCTCGGTGCCGACGTCGTGAAGGTCGAGCGGCCCGAAGGCGACGACGCGCGACGGTGGGGCCCGCCATTCTGGCGCGACACCTCGCCCGGCTTCCTGGCCGTGAACGCCAACAAGCGGTCGATCACCGTCGACCTCAAGGATGGGGCCGCCGTCGACTGGCTGATCACGTTGATCGGTGACGCCGACGTGGTGGTGCAGAACCTGCGGCCCGGCTCCATCGACGAGATCGGCCTCGGCGCCGACGCGCTGACGCGACGATTTCCCCGGCTGATCTACTGCTCCGTGTGGGCGTTTGGCAACACCGGTCCGATGCGGCTCAAGCCCGGTTACGAGCCGATGCTGCAGGCGTTCTCCGGCCTGATGATGATGAACGGCGACGAGGGAGGCCCGCCCACGCGCGTCGGCACGTCGATCCTCGACTACGGCACCGGTGTCTGGGCCGCCGTCGGTGTCCTGGCTGCCCTCGTACGCCGGGCGGCGACGGGCCAGGGCTGCGTGGTCGATGCGTCGCTCTACGAGACGGGACTGGCGTGGCTCAAGGGCGCCTATGCGTCGTTCAGCACATCGGGCGTGATTCCGGAGCGCCATCGCACCGGCAGCCATCGCGTGGTGCCGTTCGAGAGCTTCGAGACGTCGACGGGACCGATCATCGTCGCCGCCGGCAACGATCGGTTGTTCGTCAAGCTGGCCACCGTGCTTGGCCGGCCGGAATGGGCGAAGGATCCGAAGTACGTGACGAACGCCACGCGCGTTGCGAACAAGGCGGAGCTCATCGCCGAGATCGCCCGAATCTTCCGCACGGCGAGCAAAGGCGAGTGGATCGATCGACTGGAGGCGGCGGGGGTGCCGTGCGCCGTCATCAATACGCTCCCGGATGCCGCGAGCACGCCGCAAGCGGACGCCCTCGGCATCGTGCAAAAGGTGCCGGGCCACGACTACACGCTCATCGGCCTCCCGCTGTCGTTCGACGGCGCGCGCCCCATGATTCGCCGCCCGCCGCCCGCGATCGGCGAGCACGACGCGGAGGTCCGCAAGGGGCGCTGGCGTTAGAGCGCGCGACGTCCTCCTCGCCCTGCTCGTGGTTGGCCTGTGGGGACTGGCGTTCGTGGCGACGCGGATCGGGCTGGATGAGCTGTCGCCGCCGCAGCTCACGGCGGCGCGCTTCGTGATCGCGGCGGCACCCGCGCTGGTGACGACGAAGCCGGCGGCGCCGTGGGCAGCGCTCATCGCGGTCGGGCTGACGCTGTTCGCGGGCCAGTTCCTGTTTCAGTTCTTCGGCATCGCAGCCGGGATGCCGCCCGGGCTCGCCTCGGTCGTGGTGCAGAGCCAGGCGATGTTCACGATCGCGCTCGCGATCCTGTTCCTGCGCGAGCGGCCGACGCCGCGCCAGCTCGCCGGCCTCGTGCTCGGGCTCGCGGGTCTTGCCGCGATCGGCGCGTCGGTCGGCGGAGAGTTGAGCGCGACCGCGCTCGTGCTGACGCTCGGCTCGCCGCTTTCGTTCGCCGTCGGCAACCTGCTCTTGAAGCGTCTGCCCGCCGCGGCGCCGGTCGCGCTCGTCGCGTGGCTCAGCCTCGTGCCGCCGCTTCCTGCGCT
This sequence comes from Candidatus Methylomirabilota bacterium, assembly GCA_035605575.1. Classification (GTDB taxonomy): domain Bacteria; phylum Methylomirabilota; class Methylomirabilia; order Rokubacteriales; family CSP1-6; genus AR12. The sequence goes on along the minus strand of DASTCJ010000064.1, from coordinate 15,779 downwards.
GGCGGTCGCCACGGCGCTCGACGGGCCGGGCGCGATCGCCGACATCGCGTCGCTGTCCTGGCGCGGCGTGGCGGCCGCCGTCTATCTCGGTGCTCTGGCCACGACGCTCGCCTACGCGATCTGGGGCGATCTGCTGCGCCGCTATCCGACCGCGCTGGTGGCGCCCTTCGCGCTGCTGGTGCCGTTCGTGGCGGCGGCATCATCGGCCGTTGTCTTCGGCGAGCGCTTCGGCGGCCTTCGGCTCGTCGGTATGGCGCTCGTGCTGTGCGGACTGGGGGTCATCGTGCTGCCGCAGCGCGAGGCGGCCGGGTGATGGTGCCGACGCGCGCGACGGCGGCCGACGTGCCGGCGGTGATGCTCCTGATCGGCCGCGTGTTCTCCGAGTATGGCCTGCTGCTCATGCCGACGTTCGAGGTCCCGGACCTGCTGCAGTTCGACGCCTATTACACGGCGCCGCGCGGGGCGTTCTGGGTCGTCCGCGACGACACGCGCGTGGTCGGCTCCGTCGGCGTCGACCGCGCCGACGCGCGGATCGCGGAGCTGAAACGTTTGTACGTCGACGCGAGCATGCGGAGCCGCGGAATCGGGCAGCGCCTTGTGGAGACGGTGGTCGAGTGGTCGCGCGAGCAAGGCATGACACGCCTCGTGCTGTGGTCGGACACGCGCTTCGAGACCTCGCACCGCCTGTATCGCCGGCTCGGCTTCGAGCAGCTCGGCGAGCGAACGGTCGAAGGCGACATCAACCAGTCGCGCGAGTATCGCTTCGAGCGGAATGTCTGACCAATCGGCGCGCGCGCCGACGCGAGCGGGATGTGCCTGATTCCAGAGGACGTGAAAAAATCTTCATTTCGACTTGACCGCGTGCGGGGCGGGCGGTATGTCTGTGGGGCCGTGCGACGGGATGTGGCGCGGTTCAATCGTCTCTTCGCCGGGCCTCGGAGCACGGCGTGACGTCGCACGCTCGCGCGCGCCGCGTCCCGATCGCCATCGTCGTCGTCGTGACCGTCGGTGTGCTGTACGAGGCCGTGCTCGCGTTCACGTCGCTGCTCGCCCCGTATCGGTTTCGCATCCCGTACGCGGTCCCGATCTTCGACACGCCATTCGTGCTCGTGGCCACCGGCGTCGCCTACCTGTGTCTCGAGCGCCACCGGCTACGACACGACGCTCAGTCCGTCGCCATCGGCGTTTCGCTCTGGCTCGCCGCCTTGCTCGCCCTCGCGCACATCGTCGTGCAGCCCGATTATCCCGGCACGGTCGGTGTCAAGCCGGGAATCGCGCCGTACCTGTTCTTCTCGAGCTATCTGACCGCGTTCATCGGCGTCGCGTTCGCGCTCCGGTATCCGTACCGCTCGCTGCCACTCGGTGGCCGGGCACGGTCGTACATCGGCGTCGCCGTCGTTGGCGCGACCGTGGCCATCGCCACCGCGGTGGTCGTGCTGTGCCCGTTGCTGCCGGCGCTCGTCGTGCCGCCCGGACGGGTGACGCCGTTGGCCGTGTGGACGGCGGGGCTCGGCAACGGCATCGTGGCGCTGTGGGGACTCTGGCGATGGTGGCGTCAGCCGCGCCTTCATGGCCACGAACACGCGTTCGCGACGCTCCTCGCGCTGGCGGCGCTCATCTGGCTGCTCGGGCTCGTCGGCTTTCTGCTGTTGCCGTATCGCTACGCGGTCAGCTGGTATCTGGCCGGCATCGCCCGGCCGGTGGGCGTCGGCATCATCTTCGTCGCGCTGCTCCGGGAGCAGGTGTGGCTCTACGCGCAGGCGCGCGCCCGCCTGCGCGATCTCGAGCAGCTGCACCGGGCGGGGCAGGCCCTGCTGAGCAGCCTCGATACGCGCGACATCCTCGACACCATCGCGCGCCACGGTCGGATCATCGGCGAGGCCGACGCAGCGCTCGTCTTCCGATCGGACGGCGGCGTCCTGCGCGCGGTGAGCGGCTCCGGAGTCACCGACCGCGCCGATGATCTGGAAATTCCACTGGGGCGCAGTGTGTCGGTCCTCGCCGTCGCGCAGGCCAAACCCGTGACGACGTCCGACATCCGCACGGATGCGCGAGTGCGCCTCCCGGCGGAGCTGGGTGCCACGTTCGACGCGGACGGCCCCGCGGCCGCGCTCGCGGTGCCGCTGCTCGCGCAGCGCCAGGAGGTCGTGGGCGCCCTGTGCGTCTTGTACCGGCAGTCGCGAGCCTTCGCCGATGCAGACATCGAGCTTCTCGCCGCCTTCGGGACGCAGGCGTCGGTCGCGCTCGAGAACGTGCGGGCATTCGATCGACTCGCGCTGCGGGCGGGGCACGACGCTGCGCTTCAGGAGCTCGGACAGCACCTGCTGGAGGCGGCTGACGAGGCCGCGGCCGCCGACGAGGCGGCAAAGCTCGTCCAGCGCCTTCTGCAACGCGACGGCGGCGTGCTCCTGCTGGGCGGCCCGCGGCCTCCTCGACGGCTGATCGCGCGCGCCGGCTGGCCCGCCGAGACGGCCGATGCCGAGGAGGTCGCGCGCGCATTCGAGCCGTCGGTCGTCTCCGCCCTCTCCAGCCGTGACATCATCCAGCATGACATTCCCGCCCTGCGGAAGCATGGCGTCGGCTCCAGCATCGTGATGCCGCTCGTGACCGAGGGCGATCCGATCGGCGCCCTCGTCGTCTATGCGCGTGGCGCGCGCGTGTTCGACGACGAAGACAAGCGCGTGCTGCGCAGCGTGGCGCAACAGACGGCGCTGGCACTGATCAAGATGCGGCTCTACGCTGAGCTTGGCGACAATCTGCGGCGCTTGCAGGACACGCAGGCGCAGCTCATCCAGGCCGACAAGCTCACCGCGCTCGGCACGCTGCTGTCCGGCATGGCACACGAGCTGAACAATCCGCTGTCGACCATTCGGCTCGCCGTGCAGCTCCTCAAACGTGTCGAAGGCGTGACGGGCAACACCGCGCGTCGTGTCGACCTCATCGAGACCGCATGCACGCGCGCCTCGCGCATCATCAGCGAGCTGCTGGTGTTCGCGCGGCGGCAGCCGCCGGAGCGCCAGCTCGTCGACCTCAACGAGGTGTTCCGCGCGACGCTGGCGCTGCAGGCGCCGGTGCTCGACCTGCATCACATCGAGGTCGTCACCACACTGGAGCCCGGGCCGGCGATCTGGGCCGACTCGAACCAGCTGCAGCAGGTGTTCCTGAACCTGTTCAGCAACGCCATCCACGCCATGCACGAGGCGCACGGGCGCGGCATCCTGACGATACGCTCACGACGGCAGGGACGCGACGTCGTCATCGACGTCGACGACACGGGCCCGGGCATTCCGCGGGACGATCTGTCGCGTATCTTCGATCCGTTCTTCACGACCAAGCCCACCGGCGTCGGCACCGGGCTCGGACTGAGCCTCGCCATCGGGATCATCGAGGCCCACGGCGGCCGGTTGGGCGTCGAGAACATCCCCGGCGCCGGGGCGCGCTTCACCGTCCGCTTGCCCGTCGACAACACGGCGCCGGATCGCGCACGGTCGGCGCGTGCGCCGGCCGCGCCCGTGGAGAACAAGGCGAATGCAGACGTGCTGGTGGTCGAGGACGAAAACGCCCTGCGCGATCTTCTCAGTGAGACGGTCCGCGAGCTCGGCCACCAGGTGGTGGAGGCCACCACCGGTCGCGAGGCGCTGGCGCGCTTGCGCGAGCGTCCGTACGACCTCGTGATGCTCGATCTGCGGCTGCCCGACGTGGACGGGCAAGCGGTGTGGCAAGCGCTTGCGCGCGATCCACGGCTGGCGGCGCGCGTCGTGTTCATGACGGGCGACATCATGAGCGCGGGCACGCAGCGCTTCCTGGACCAGACAGGTCGGCCGTTCCTCATCAAGCCGTTCACCGTGGACGAGCTCGGCCGCGTGATCGGCGACGTCCTCGCGACGGGGCGCTGAATCGCGCGGACGAGCTCAGTGCGCGCCGTTGAGCCTCGGCATGACCTCGCGCGCAAGCAGCTCCATCGAGCGGCGCCAGAGCTTGGGCTGGTCCCAGTCGTGGCCGGCCATCAACAGCGTGCCGAACGGGCCGATCTCCTCGCGCAGCGCGACGAGCTGCTCGGTCACACGGCGGGGGCTGCCGGCGATGATGAGCGCGCGCTTGACGTTGTCGACGGTGACGGCCTCGTCCGGCATGTCGAGGTCCGGTTTCAGCATGAAGAGGGCCTGCCGCGCCTTGCTGAAGCTGTGGATGAAGAACGAGTAGTAGAACGACAGTCCGCTGTCGGGACGCGCGAGATAGTCCTCGGCTTCGCCGTCGGTCTCGGTCACCAGCACGCTGCGCGAGACGCGCCATACGCTCGGATCGGATCGGCGACCGGCGGCGTCACAGCCCTCGACGTACTTCTCCCACTGGCTGCGCAAGTAGCGCCGGTGGAAGAAGTTCCCGGACACGGGGATCCAGCCGCGCTCGCCGGCGGTGCGCGCGCTGGCGGAGCTCGGCGTGAGGATCGAGATGGCGATGGGCGGATGCGGCTGCTGCAACGGGCGCGGCACGTAGCCGACCTTGAACTCCGGCCACACGGCCTTCTCGAGCGAGATCTGCCAGAAGCGCCCGTCGATGCGGTACGGCGGATCCTGCGCCCAGAGCTTCAGGACCATGTCGATCGACTCGAGCATCATCGGCGGGCGTAGCTCGGGCTGGCCGACGTTGAAGAGCTCGAAGTCGCTGATGAGCCCTCCGGGGCCGATGCCCATGATGAACCGCCCGTGACACAGGTGATCGAACATCGCCGCATGCGCGGCCACCGTGGCCGGATGGATCTGTGGCAGGTTCAGCACGCCGGTGCCGAGCCGGATCTGCTGCGTGCGATCGATGATGCTGGCCAGAAAGATGAGCGGCGAGGTGATGCGCTCGCTCCACGACGAAAAGTGCTCGCCGATGTAGGCCTCGGTGAAGCCGAGCTGATCGGCCAGGACGACCGCTTCGCGATCCTCCTCGAGGATCGTGGTGTAGTCGCGGCTCGGGTGATGGAACGGCATGGTGAACATGCCGAGGTGCAGCATGGGGTTTCGCATCAGTGCATCACCAGGCCGCCGTCGACGCTCAGCGCCTGCCCGGTCATGTAGCCGGCGCGCGGTGAGGCGAGGAAGCCAATGACGGCGGCCACGTCCTCGGCCCGCTCCATCCGACCGAGCGGCACCTGCGAGGCGCGCTGGCGCGTGAACTCCTCGGCGCTCATCCCGAGCAGCGCGCCCTGATCACGCGCCACCATCTTCCACATGTCCGTCTCGACGAAGCCGGGACAGACGCAGTTCACGCGGATGCCGTCGGCGGCATGCGCGAGCGCGAGGCTCTTCGTCATGCTGATGACGGCGGCCTTGCTCGCGTTGTACGGCAGGTTGGTCTTGCTGCCGATCTTGCCCGCCATCGAGGCGAGGCTGACGATCGCCCCGCGCTTCTGCGCGATCATCACCGGCAGCACCGCCTGGCTCGCGAAGAAGACGGCCTTGGCGTTGATGGTCATGATGGCGTCCCAGTGCTCCTCCGTCACGTCGAGCGTCGACGCCGCGCGGTAGATGCCCGCGTTGTTGACGAGCACGTCGATGCGCCCCAGCGCGGCCTTCGTGCGCTCCACCATTGCCGTGAGATCGCTCCGACGCGTGACGTCGGTCGCGATCGCGAGCGATTTTCGACCGAGCGCACCGACCTCACTGGCCGTGCGTTCGGCGCCGGCCTTGTCGAGCTCGGCCACCACGACGTCGGCGCCGAGGCGCGCGAGCTCGAGTGCGGTGGCGCGGCCGATGCCGCGGCCGCCGCCGGTGACGATCGCGACCTGTCCTTCGAGCTCCATCACGCCCTCCGTCTCAGGTGGTATTCGCCAGCACGAGCGTACCGGCGGCCGACAGCATGCCCCCCATGCCGTTGACGAGCGACAGCCGCACGTTCGGCACCTGCCGCGCGCCGCACTCGCCGCGGAGCTGCCGCACCGACTCGATGATCGGGAAGATGCCGTACATTCCGCTGTGCGTGTACGAGAGCCCGCCGCCGTTGGTATTGATCGGCAGCCGGCCGCCCGGCGTCGAGCGGCCTTCCTCGAAGAAGCGCACCCCCTCGCCGCGCTTGGCGATGCCGAGCGCCTCCAGCATCAACGGCGGCCCGGACGTGAACGCGTCGTAGAGCATGATGTGGTCGAAGTCGGTCGGCCGCACGCCCGCCATCGCGAACGCCTTCTCGCCGGACAGCCGCGTGGCCTCGCTGAACGTCAGATCGTGCATCTGGGTCAGCGAGACGTGCTCGGCACCCTCGCCGGCGCCCCGCACGTAGATCGGCGTCTTGGCGCAGTCGCGGGCGCGGTCCGGGCGCGTGAGGATTACCGCGCCACCGGCGTCGGTGACCAGGCAGATGTTCAGGATGTTGAACGGCCACACCACCGGCCGCGAAGCGAGCACGTCTTGCACGGTCAGCGGCTCGCGGTTCTTGGCCTTGGGATTGAGGGCCGCCCACTTGCGCGTCGAGACGGCGACCTGCGCCCACTGCTCGAGCGTGGTGCCGAACTCGTGCATGTGACGCGTGGTGATGAGCCCGAAGTACGTCGGCGCGCCGCCGAAGCCGTACGGCGCCTCGAACTGGCCGGGAATGGCCGTGTCGCGCCGCGGGGAGACGCCGACACCCGAGCGCCCGGACTCGCCGTGGGAGATCACCGCCACGTCGCAGAGGCCGTGGTGCAACGCCAGCATCGCGTGGCCGACCATGATGATGAACGAGCAGCCGCCCACGGTGGTGCCGTCGACGTAGCGTGGCCGCACGCCGATCGTCTCCGCGATGGTCGCCGGCGAGTGCTGGCCGGCCGTGAACACGCCGTCGATATCGTTGATGCGCAGCCCGGCGTCGCGCGCGGCGTTCGCAATGGCCTCGGCGTGCAGGCTCAGCTGGCTCTTGTGCGGCAGCACGCCGATCTCGTCGCTCTCGTCCACGCCGACGATGCACGCGGCGTTCGACAGCTCTTTCATGTGTAGCGACCGCTCGGCGTGCGGCTCGAGCCGTGGGTGGCCTGTTCGAGATGCGGGCCGGCTCCGCTGGCTGTCATCGCGCGACCGGCTGGAACATCGGGAGCGTGATCTCGTCGGTCTGCTTCTCGAAGACGACCTCGACCGGCATGTCGCAGCGGATGTTCGCGGGGTCGGGGGCGACGTTGACGAGATTGGTGAGCAGCCGCGGGCCTTCCTCGAGCTCCACCATGGCCAGCACGACCGGCGTCTTGACCTTGAAGGCCTTGTTCAGGATCTGGTGCGCGATCTCGAACGAGTGCAGGCGGCCGCGGCCGCTGGCGCGGACCCACTCGAGCTCACGCGAGCCGCAGAAGGGACACAGCACGCGCGGATGCATGTGGGCCTTGCCGCAGGCGCGACACCTCGGGATCATCAGGCGTCCGTCGCGGGCGCCGTCCCAGTACGGCCTGGCCTCGGGCGTCTGCGGCGAGGGGAGCGGCCGGAGCAGCTCCACGCTCAGACGACGCCGTCCCGACGGATGGCGGCGATGTCCTCCTTGCCGTAGCCGAGCTCGCCCAGGATCTCGTCGGTGTGCTGACCGACGTCGGGCGCCGGCGATCGCACCGCGCCGGGCGTGCGCGACAGCGTCACCGGCAGGTTCTGAACCTCGAGCTCGCCGAGGCGCGGGTGGCGGACCTTCGTCGCGAGCTTGAGGTGCCTCACGTGCGGGTCGTCGAAGACTTCCTTGACGTTGAAGATCGGACCGCACGGCACGCCCGACTTGTTGAGCACGTCGACCCAGTGCTGGCTCGTCTTCGTGCGCGTGGCCTTTTCGAGCTCCTCGGTGAGCGCCGCGCGGTTCTTCGAGCGGTCCGGCGGCGTCTTGAAGCGCGGATCGTCGATGAGCTGCGGCGCGCCGAGCGCCTCGCACAGGCGCCGGTACATCGTCTGCCCGGAAGCCGCGATGTTCATGTGGCCGTCGGCGGTCCGGAACACGCCGGTCGGAATCCCGGTCGGATGATCGTTGCCGGCCTGCGGCGGAATCTCCTTGCCGATCGTCCAGCGGGACGCCTGGAAGTCGAGCATGCGGATCATCGCCTCCAGCAGCGACGTGTGCACCCACTGGCCGCGTCCGGACTGCTCTCGCTCCAGCAGCGCCACCAGAATTCCATGCGCCAGGAACAGGCCGGCCGTCAGATCCGCGACGGGAATGCCGACGCGCACCGGACCCTGTCCCGGCAGCCCGGTGATCGACATCAGCCCGCCCATGCCCTGGGCGATCTGGTCATAGCCGGGGCGGTCGCGATACGGCCCGCTCTGACCGAAACCGGAGATGCTGGCGTAGACGAGGCGCGGGTTGATGGCACTGAGCGTCTCGTAGTCGATGCCCAGCCGGTGCTTCACGTCGGGCCGGAAGTTCTCGACCAGGACGTCGGCCTGCGCGACGAGCTTCTTCAAGATCTCGATGCCCTTGGGCTTCTTGAGATCGAGGCTCATCGCGCGCTTGTTGCGGTGCAGGTTCTGGTAGTCGAAGCCGTCGTGCGCGAAGTCGTTGCCGTCGTCGGCGCGCGCGGCGACCTGGATCACCTTGGCGCCCATCTCGGCGAGCTGACGGACGGCCGTGGGACCGGAGCGGGCGCGGGTCAGATCGATCACGGTGAAGCGCTCGAGTGGTAGGGTCATCTTCCTCTGAAGACCGGCGCCCGCTTGTCGACGAAGGCGCGGATGCCCTCGCGGGCATCCTCCGTCTCGAAGCAGGCGTTCTGGGCAAAGGTTTCGAACTCCAGGGCCGAGCGCAGGTCGCTCTCGGCGTTTCTGTACAGGGCACGCTTGGCCAGCCGGATCGCAATCGGTGGTCCGGCGGCGATCGTACGCGCGAGCTCCAGCGCCGCGGGCATCAGCGCTTCCGGCGACAGCACGCGGCTCACGAGCCCGATGCGCAGCGCCTCCGCCGCGTCGATGACGTCGCCGGTGAAGATGAGCTCGGCGGCGCGCGCCATGCCGACGGCGCGCGGCAGGAAATAGGTGCCACCCCAGTCGGGGTGGAGGCCACGTCGCACGAACGCCTGCGAGAACTTGGCGGCGGTGGAGGCGAGCCGGATGTCACAGCCGAGCGCGAGATTCATGCCAGCGCCGGCGGCGGCGCCGTTCACGGCCGCGATGATCGGCTGCGGCGCGTCGCGCATGGCCGCGAGCGTGCGGTCGCGCGACGGCGCAATCTTGTCGAGCAGGGGACGCTCGCGGCCGGCCTCCTTCGCCTCGTTCATCGCTTTCACGTCGCCGCCGGCGCAGAACGCCTTGCCGGCGCCGGTGACGACGATCACGCGCACGTCGGCGTCCGCGGCGGTGCGCGTGATCGCGTCGAGGAGATCCTCGCGGAGCGTGTCGCCGAGCGCGTTCATGCGCTCCGGGCGGTTCAGCGTGAGCGTCGCGATGCCGTCCTTGACCTCGTAGAGCAGGCACGTGTACGAGGTCATCGCGACTCCGTCGCCGGCGGCCACGCGATCTTCATGGCGTCGAAGCGGCGCAGGCGGTCCTGACCGAGCGTGCGGTCCCAGGTCTCCGCGAGCGTCTCCGGCGTCCACGGAATCGCGTTGGTCACCGTGCGCAGCGGCGCCGGATGCGAAAAAAGCGTGACTTCGGTTCCGCGCACGCCGACCACCTGGCCGGTGATGTGCGCCGCGCGGTCGCTGGCCAGGAATGCTACCACCGGCGCGATGGCATCCGGCGGCGTTGCCGTCGCCGCGGCCCGGCGGTCGCCCGGCAGCCGCTGCGTCATGCGCGTGTCGGCCGTCGGCGAGATGGCGTTGCAGCGCACGCCGTAGCGCGCCATGGCCAGCGCCGTCGAGCGCGTGAGGCCGACGATGCCTTCCTTCGCGGCCGCGTAGTTCGGCTGGCCCGGGCTGCCCTCGAGGCCGGCCGTCGACGTGAACGTGATGATCGAGCCGGCCTTCTTCTGTCGCATGTGCGCGGTGGCTGGCTGCATCACCGTGAAGTGGCCCTTGAGATGGACCGCGATGACCGCGTCCCACTCGTCCTCGGTCATGTTGAAGATCATCCGCTCGCGGAGGATGCCCGCGCAGCAGACGAGTACGCTGATGTCGCCGAATTCTTTGATCGCCAGATCGACCACCGCGCGCCCGCCGGCCATGGTGGCCACGCTCTCCGGACTGGCCACCGCCTTCCCGCCGCGGCCTCGGATCTCGCTCACCACCTCGTTGGCCGGCTCGCTCGACGGATCGCGACCGTCGACGCTCACGCCGTAGTCGTTGACGACGACGCTGGCGCCGGCGGCGGCCAGGCCGAGCGAGACTGCGCGCCCGATGCCCGTGCCGCCGCCGGTGACGACCGCGACCTTTCCGTCGAGGAGGCCCATGCCGTGCGCGGCCGACCTTACTTCTTGGCCAGCCGCGTCTCGAACAGCGTCTTGATTTCGTTCACGGCCGCGCGCCAGAGCGGGCCACCGGGGACGGCATACTCGGCGTTGACCTGCGCGCGGAACTCGTTCATGGCCGCGTCCTGCTTGGCCTTGTCGTCCTTCGGCGCGACTTCCAGCGTCTTCGAGCGGATCAGCGCGGCCTTGTTCGTGGCCGGATGCGAGCGCTCGATCCAGCGCCCGACCTCGTTCCAGTCCTTGTCGAAGAAGACGACGACGGGAATCGAGCGGAAGCCGTTGTTCAAGAAACAGTCGGTGATGTCCAGGTTCTGATCGCGGAAGAACACACGCAGCTCGGCACCGGGCATGGCCTCGGCGATCCGCGCGACCAGCGGCGAGTTGCGATGCACGTCGCCGCACCAGTTCTCGGCGAGCATCAGGATGTACTTGACGTCCGTCACGCCGGAGAAGAACTTTCGCTCCTCGTCCGTGAGGGTGGCCTTGTTGTAGTTGTCCTCGGTGCGCTGCCTGGTATCGCCCATCTGGGCCATGTACTCCTTCCAGGTCATGCCCTTGGAGAACCGGGTCGAATCGAGCGGGATCCTCAGCTGAGCCATGTGGTCTTCTCCTCCATGCGGACACCGCAGTGTGCGGTCTTGTCGGCAAGGTGGGAGTATACCGCCCGCCGCGCCGAGGCGCGCCCCGGCTTTGCCGGGGTGCGTCCGAGCGTTGGCGGGGTGGGGGGCATTTCGGGGCCCCCCACGTAATCAACCCGCGCGCTTCAGGGTGAGCGCGATGTTCTCGGCGGCGGGCTTGCGCTCGCCCCGCTGGATCTCGTGGATCGTTTCCACCACGGCCGCGGAGACGGGTGTCGGCACGCCGCGCGCGCGGCCCTCGGCCACCACGTGGCCGTTCATGTAATCGATCTCGGTGGGACGCCCTTTGATCACGTCCTGCGCCATCGAGGCGCGCCAGTTCCGCGTGCCGGCCGACTGCGGCGTGAGCATCCGATCGAGCGCGTCCCACGTCTCGCGTCGCCCGGCGTCCGCCCACTGCTCGGCGGGCGCGCCGTTGATCTTCGGCACGCGATAGCCGGCCGCGATGCCCACGCGGGCGGACTCCGAGGCGAGATGGATGGTGATCGCGCGACCGATCTCGCTCGACATGATCTCGAGCGAGCCGAGCCCCGACATCGCCTGCACGGGATTGCCCATGGCGTTGGCGCAGAGCTTCGCCCAGCGCTCACCCCAGAGGTTGTCGGTGGCGAGCGCGCCGTCGATGACCGACAGCATCGCCGCGAGCTCGGTCGTTCGCGCGGTGATGCGCCCGTCGTGCTCGCCGGCGCGGAAGACGTCGTGGCCCTTGCCGCTGCCCTTCTCCATGCCGCGCTCGACCCGGCCCGGTTGCCAGAGTGCCACGCCGATCTTCGACATGACGAGGCCGACCGCGCGCTCGGCGCCGACGACCGAGGCCACCGTCGGATCCGGCCAGCAGTTCTCGGACGCGACGACGTAGCCCTCGGGCTCGAGATGGCGCGCCGCGAGCTGCGTGGCCCACGCCGTGTCGTACACCTTCATGGCCACGAACGCGATGTCGAAATCGCGCGGCAGCCGCTGCGACTCGTGCAGGTGCACCGCCGCCGGACGCGCCTCGAACGCTTCGTGCGGTCCGGTGACGCTGATGCCCTTCGCCCGAATCGTCTCGACCTGCTCGGCCCACGGATCGACGAGGGTGACGTCGTGCCCCGCGCGCGAGAGGAACGCCCCGAGGTAGCTGCCGATGGCGCCGGCGCCGACGAAGAGGATCTTGCGGCTCATCGCGTCCGCCTCCTTGTGCGGCGGCGAGTGTATCACCGCCACGCGCTCATGCTGCGCGACGCCGGGCGAGCGTGGCGACCACGCGCGCCAGGTGCGCCGGCTCGAACGGCTTGGCGACGTGCACCTCGAAGCCCGCCTCGAGCGCGCGCCGGCGATCGCTCGTGGCCGCCGCCGCCGTCAGTGCCGCGGCCGGGGTGGCGCCGCCGTCGGCTGGATCGAGGGTCCGCAGGCGTCGAATGAGGTCGTAGCCGTCCCCGTTCGGCATGCCGATATCGCTCACCACGACGTCGGGCTTCACGCGTGGCAACGCGCGAAGCGCTTCGTCCGCCGACGCGGTGGCCGTGACGCGGGCGCCGCACGCCGTCAGCACGGTGGCGACGAGGTCGCGCGTCTCCGCCTCGTCCTCGACGACGAGGACGTTCACGCCATTCAGATCCGCCGTCGGCGCGGGCTCCGCCTCGACGACGGGCTGGCGCGCCGCCGCCGCGAGCGGCACGCGAACGGTGAAGGTGGTGCCGGCGCCGGCGCCGGGACTCTGGACGGTGATCGATCCCCCATGCTCTTCCACGATGTGGCGCACCAGCGCCAGGCCCACCCCCAGGCCACTGTAGGCGCGCGTGAGCGAGCTGTCCCCCTGACGGAAGCGCTCGAAGATCTGCGGCAGGAGCGCGGGCTCGATGCCGATCCCGGTGTCGCGGACGATCAGTCGCGCGTCGTCGCCGTCACGCTCGAGGGCGACCTCGACCCGGCCGCCGGCCGGGGTGAACTTGATGGCGTTCGCGAGCAGATGTCGGATCGTCTGCCGCAGCCGCGTGCCATCGCCGTCGGCGGCCAGGGGGGCGGCGTCGACATCGCAGGTGAGCGTCAGGCTCGCGCCGACAGCGCCGATGCGCGCCGCCTCGACCTCCGCCGTCACCAGCGGTCCGAGCTCGATGCGCTCACGCTCGAGGCGGAACGTCCCGAGCACGATTCCGGACACGTCGAGCAGGTCGTTGACGATCTGCACCTGAGCCAGCGCGTTGCGCTCGATGACGGCGAGCGCGCGGGTGGCGGCCGCCCCGGCCAGCGAGGGACCGCGGAGCAGACGCGTGTAACCGAGGATCGACGTGAGCGGCGTGCGCAGCTCGTGAGAGAGCGTGGCCAGAAACTGGTCCTTCAGCACGCCCTGCCGCGCGCGCTCGTCCTCGATACGCCGTCGCTCGCTGACGTCGCGCGCGAACAAGCTGATCCATTCACGCCCGCGGTGCGCGATGTAATCGTTCGAGGCCTCGACCGGCACCTCCCCACCATCGCGCCGCCGGAAGCGCATCTCCGACGAACGGCTACCCTCGGCGCGGACCGTCTCCCAGAACCGCTGCCACCTCGCCGGATCGCCGTCGACTTCGAGATCCCAGAGGTGGCGCTGCAACAGCTCCGCGCGCGTGAAGCCGGTGAGCCGCTCCGCGGCGGGATTGGCGTTCAGCACGCGACCGTCGGCATCGATCCAGAAGAGAGCTTCGGCGGCGCGGTCGAGGGCGAATTGCGTGAGCACGAGCCGCTCACGCTCCTCGTGCCGGCGGCTCTCGTTGACGAGCAGCATCCCCAGGCCCACCGTGCCGAGCGGGAGAAAGAGCCCCACCGGTACGGCGGCGATGCCGACGATGTGCAGGGCGGTGGCGCGGTCGGGCAGCGCCACCGCCCACACGAGCGCGATGATGTCGAGCGCGACGCCGAGCGCGAGCAGCGTCATGGGTTGGAGCTCGCGCTCGCGTCCGCGCCAGTGCTTTCCGACGAACACGGCGAAGGCGCCAACGGTCACGATCGTCCCGATGCCGGCCATGCTTCCGACGCCGCCGAGCGCGGCGCGATAGATGCTCGCGAGCGCCGCCGCGGTGACGGCCGCGCCGGGACCACCGAACGGCCCGGCGAGCAGCAGAGGAATGTAGCGCGCGTCGGCCAGCACGCCGGGGGCGACGACGAAGGGCGTGTGCATGCCGGCGATGGCGATCAAGCCGAACACGCCGCCGGCAAAGATCGCGCGCAGCGCCGGTCGCGCCCGCGTCCACGAGCGTCTGACGACGCTGTAGAGCAGCGTAAGCGCGAGAAGGAGCGCGAGGTTCCGCGCGAGATCGACGAGGAAGTCGACGAGCGCCACTATCGAGCGGCGAGCCTAGCACACCTCCGTCGCGTCAAGACACTGAAGTGGCGGCATCACCGCACGAATTTGCAAGATTTGCATTCGGCGGAGATCAGCGCGCCGGCCGGAGGTCGATGGAGATCGAGCCGCAGCCCGACGGTTGGCGCTCCGTTGACGGCGTGGTACGGCGGTGTATCGCAACGGGGGTGCCGCGCGTGCGCCGTCCGAAAGGTGCGCACGGTCGCGAGCTTGCGGCGCGCGGAAGCTCTTACACTGTCGGTGCGTCGACGACGTGGACGTTACGGTGTTGCGTGCGTTGCGCGGATGCCTCGTCTACAATCGCCGCCGAGGAGAGATCCGCCATGGCGACCATGTACCGCTATCAGCTGCCCGTGGAGCAGACCGGCTGGAAGATGGCCGGGGAGACGCAGACCGCGTTCACGTGGGAGTACGAGGATGAGCGCGAGAAGCTGCTGGCGCTCTACGACAAGGGCAAGAAGCAGCAGTGGGACGCCGCCGTGCGGATCGACTGGTCGCAGGACCTCGATCCCGAGAATCCGCAGGAGATCGACGACCGTCTCATTCCGATCTACGGATCACCGATCTGGGACAAGCTCACGGCCAAGGAAAAGGTTCATCTCCGCCATCATCAGCAGGCGCAGACGCTGTCGCAGTTCATGCACGGCGAGCAGGGCGCGCTCATGGCGGCCGCGCGCATCGTGCAGATGGCGCCGGACCTCGACGCGAAGTTCTACGCGGCCACGCAGGTGATGGACGAGGCGCGCCACGTCGAGGCGTACGCGCGACTGCTCAACGACAAGCTCGGCATCGCGTATCCGATCACGCCCGGCCTCAAGACACTGCTGGAGACGGTGCTGACCGATCGGCGCTGGGACATGACCTATCTCGGCATGCAGATCCTCATCGAGGGGCTGGCCCTGGCCGCCTTCCAGCGGATTCGCGACTTCGCGCAGAATCGGCTGGCGGCATCGGTCAACGCCTACGTCATGCAGGACGAGGCGCGCCACGTCGCGTTCGGGCGGCTCGCGTTGCGCGATCTGTACCCGCAGCTCGACGACGCCGAGCGCCGCGAGCGCGAGGACTTCGTCGTCGAGGCGTGCTACCACATGCGCGATCGGTTCAATCAGAAGGAGCTCTGGGAAAACCTCGGCCTGCCGGTGAAGGAGGCGATCGAGGCGGCCATGGCGTCGGAGAACATGCGGCTCTTCCGCAAGCGTCTGTTCAGCCGCATTGTCCCGACGGTGAAGGACATCGGCCTGTGGGGCGCCGGCGTGCAGAAAGCGTTCGCCGACATGGGCGCCATCGAGTTCGCGGAGATCGACAGTGACGCGCTGCTCGAGCAGGACAACCGCGTCGCCGAGGACTTCGACGCCGGCCTGTTCGTGCGGAAGGCGCTCGGCTAGCGGCTAGCTCGCGACCAGCTCGGTGCTGCCGACGTCGATGACCGGTGCGGGGACGCTCAGCATCCCCAGCAAGGGCTGGACGATGATCGGCTCGCTCAGGCCCTTGACGTCGGCGCG
>DASTCJ010000077.1:0-25476 GCA_035605575.1 Candidatus Methylomirabilota bacterium | reverse complement strand
TACTGCCTCCTCAAAGAGTGTGAGCAGCAATCGAAGCGGTTGTGCACTGTCCGACGCCATCCACAACAGCTACAGAGACTATGGGCGACGGTATGATCTATAAAAGAAGCCGACAGGAAACGTCAAGAAAAAACTACACTTGCCGCGTAGGTCTATTTTCGGTCCCCCATGGCCCGCAGCCGCTCGAGCGCTGCCTGTCCGAACGGACTGTCCGGCCCCAGCTGTCGCGCCCGGCGAAAGCTCTCCTTCGCCTCCTCCGGCCGCTTCTCTGCCGTCAGCACCAGGCCGAGGTTGTAGTGCGCGGCTTGCAGCTTCGGGTCCATGCTGAGCGCAAAACGTAGGGCCTGCTCAGCCTCGGCGTACTTTCGGGTGTGGTAGAGGGCGAGACCCAGGTTTTGATAGGCATAGTCGGGGACCGTGAGTGACGGCAGAGCCACGGCTCGGCGGTACGACGCGACGGCTTCGTCCCAGCGCCGCGCCTCGGCCAGGGCGGTGCCGAGGTGAAAATGCGCATCGGCCAGCCGCGGGTCGAGCTCGACCGCCTTGGACAGCATCTCGATCGCCTGATCGATGCGGCCCAGCTGAAGCAGGACGACGCCGAGCGAATCGCGGTACACCGCGTGGTTCGGGTCCAGCTCGACGGCCTCCTGAAGCGCGGAGAGCGCGGGCGCCGGCTGCCCATCCTTGACGAAGCCGAGACCGCGCTCGTAGGCGTTCTGAGCCTGGAGGCGCTTCACCTCGGACGAGGGACCGGTTGACGCGCAGCCGAACAGAGCGAGCGTCAGCACGGCCAGCGCGAGTCGAAAGGTTCGTGTCGTTGACACCTTATGCCCTCCCATGTAGCCTCAACCTCGTGCCGACGTACGAGTACGAATGCAGCAAATGTCGCCGCGTGTTCGAGGTCCGGCAGCGAATTTCAGAGCCAGCGCTCACCACGCACGAGGGATGCGGCGGCGAGATACACCGCCTGATCTCACCCGCACCGTTCATCCTGAAGGGCGAAGGCTGGTACGTCACCGACTATCCGTCCGAGGCCAGGAAGAAAGCGAAGGAAGCAGAGAAGTCCAGCAACGGCGGGGACAAGCCCTCCGACAAGAAGCCATCGGACAAGAAGACCTCGGACGCCAGCAGCGGTAGCACTACGGCTCCCTCCGCCCCCGCCTCGACGCCGGCGCCGAAGACCGACTGACGACCACCGGCGTGCCGCGCCGTGCCTTGAACCGGGCGGCGGCGCTTCCCTCCCGCACGGCGATCTCGAGACGACCGCTCGAGCCGATCAGTGCGCCCGCCTGACCGGCCGCGAGGTCGCCGTACGTGCCGACCAGCGCCAGCGGACGTCCACCGAGCCGAATCGCGACCTGCTCACCCATGTCGGCCAGCGTCTCGGCGCGGATCGAGGTCACGAGATTTCCGAAGCGATCGACATGCAGCACGGCGCCGGCGACGGCGCCGGCCACCGCCCGGACGGTCGGCCACGACAGACGGACGGGGTCACGTACCGCCGGCCCGAAGCGGTGCGGCGACACGCCGGCCGCGAGATGCGCGGCGGCGGGAGCAAAGATATCGCGGCCGTGAAATGTTCGGCTCACAGCAGGGAGCCGGTACTGCTCGGCACGCAGCTCCCACGCCTGCCATGGTGTCGCCGCCTCGAGAAACGGCGTGAAGAGCCCGTTGTCCGGACCGACGAGGAGGGCGTGCTCGGTCCGGACGACGAGGCCACGCCGGTCGGTGCCAACGCCCGGGTCGACCACGGCAAGATGAACGCTCCCGCGCGGAAAGTACGGAGCCGCCGCGTCGAGCGTCAGGGCGCCTTCGGTCACGTCGTGGGCGGCGACCTCGTGGGTGACGTCGACCAGCTGCAGCACGCGATCCGCCGACGCCGCGATGTCGAGCATGACGCCCTTCATCTCCGCGACGTAAGCGTCGCGGGTCCCGAAGTCGGTCGTGAGCGTGATGATCGCGCTCAACGCACCCCGTGACGGCCGGCGATCACCGGTCGCGGTCCACGACGAAGTCGGCGACCAGTGTCAGCAGCTCGCGCTCCTCGGAGCGGGGAAACACCTTGAGATCGGCCTTGGCCGACTGCGCGTAGGCGTGGGCACGCTCGCGCGCGTACTCGATGCCGTCGTGCTCGACGACGAGGCGACGGATCTCGTCGATTTCCGCCGGCTCGAGCGTCCGCCGGCGGAGCAGCGCGCGCACGCGCTCGGTGTCGGCCACGCTGGCCCGCTCGAGCATGGCGATGAGCGGCAGCGTGCGCTTGCCCTCACGCAGATCGGCGGCGACCGCCTTGCCGAGGCGCTGCTCGTCGGCGACGAAGTCGAGCGAGTCGTCGGACATCTGGAAGGCGATCCCGATGTCCAGCCCATAGCGCGTCAGGCCCTCGAGCTGATCGTGCGGCACGCCCCCCAGCAGCGCTCCGATGCGACAGCACGCCGACATGAACGACGCCGTCTTCTGCGTGATGATCCGGACGTAGTCGGCCTCCGACGTCTGCCCGCTGCGCTTCAGCTGCAGCTGGAACACCTCGGCTTCCGTCATCGACACGGTGGCCCGCGCGAGCGTGTCCATGACCATGCCATCGTTGTCGCGCACGAGGAGCGCGAACGATTTCGCATAGAGGTGGTCACCCACGAGCACCGACGCGTCGTCGCCCCACTGCGCGTTCGCCGACGGCTGTCCGCGCCGCAGGGGCGCCTGATCCACGACGTCGTCGTGGATCAGCGTGGCCGTGTGCAGAAGCTCCACCGCGCACGCCAGCCGGGCGCTGCGCGGACCGTGATAGCCTGCCGCGCGGGCGGCCAGCAGCAACAGGATCGGACGCAGCCGCTTGCCGCCGGCACCGGCAATGTACCCCCCCATTTCGTGGATGAGGGCGACCGGTGACGTGATTTCGCGCCGGATGGCGGCTTCGACGACGGCGAGCTCGTCACCGACGAGAGCAGTGACGCGCTCCTTGAGCACCTGCTCCAGGGTCGGAGTCGGCACGCACCCTACTTCGGGACGACGCGGTCCCGGACCTGCACCTCCGACCCGGGCGCGACGTTCTGGACCTCGGCCACCGAGAACCGCTCACGAACTTCGGTCACGCGGGCGGTGGCGACCTCCTCATCGAGCTCACCGAGCAGCTCTCCGGTGACGGGATGGACGAGCGGGATGCGATCGCGGCGCAGGCTGACGAGGCTTCCCGGCTGCAAGCCGTCGACATTCGTGAGATCGATGACGACCCGGCCCGTGTCGACGTACACGACGTAACCCCGCTTCGGCGGCTCTGGCTTGGCGACCGGAATGGCGACGGGCGCCACCGCGGCAACGTCGCGCGTGGAGACGGCGACGGCCGCGTGCTGGTCGGGCTTCGCGGGCGCGGCGCTCTGGTACATCGTCCCCTGCCGCGGGCTCACCTTGCCGCCGCCGGGAGGCGAGCCGTACTTCGCCACGATTTCGGGGGTGGCGATGATCGCGCTCTGGCCTCGGAGCAGCGTCGTCATCGTCGTCGGGACCTTGTCCTCTTCGACCCACACGAACTCCGGCTCGCTCGGCACGTCACCGAAGCGCGGATTCTTGATCAAGAGCCAGCGCGGCTCCGCGGACTTGATGACCACCGACGGCTCGCCGGGATCGGCCACGCCGAGGACCTTCTTCATGGTGGAGCATCCGGAGCCGGCGACCAGGGGCACCAGCAACCAGACGAGATTTCGTGCCTTCATGCGCCGAGGAGCATAGCACACCGGCTCAGTCTTCCATTCGCGGCTCCCAGGGGAACCGCTGCCCCTCGAGCTCGCTGTTGGGCACCACCGAGGTGCGCCGCGAGAACAGCGGCGCGCCGGTGATGGCGGAGATGTACGTGATGTCGAGGGCCACGGCGCCGCGCTGGCTGAGCAGCATCGGGACGATCCACCCGGCCAACTCGAGGTTCTTGGCAACGCGTACGGCGCGCTCCGGCCGCGCGAGCACCTCCTCGACGCGAACGGAGCCGGTGGCGAACATGTCACTCACGGCAAGCGGATCCACCACCTGGAATCGCTTGGAGCGCTCGAGCACGGTTGCGATGAGATACGGCACCCGGCGAAGGTCGGCGCCGCCCTCCGTCATGTCGACGACCGGCGTCACCGCCACCTTGAGGCGGCCGCGCGTGATGCGCGCGCCGTCCTCGGGCACCGGCCGCGGCCTGTCCGGCACGGCCACGAAGGTCGCGGTCGCGAACTCCGGTGCCACGCGGCGCACCTGCGCGTAGCCGAGAATCTCCTCGTAGCGTCCGAGCGCCCGGCCGGTCACCGGATGGTTGAAGACGGCGCCCTTGCGGAAGATCGTATACTCCTGCCCCACCTGCCCGCCTCGACTGGAGCCGACGTCGAGGAAGATGTCGTCGTTTTCGATGGCGACCACGACGGCCTCGACCGGATTGAATGCCTGGATGAAGTCATCGGAAATCAGCGAGAACGTCGCGCCGACGCGGTCGGCCATGCCGGCCTCGACCGGAGCGCCTGCGAGCAGGAGGACGACGACCGACGCCGCCAGCACACGACGTGGCATCAGAACGTCACCGACGGCTGGTGCGTGCCGAAGACAACGCGCAGCCGGTCGCAGATCTCGCCGAGGGTGGCCAGCTGCTCGACTGCCTCGATGATGGGGGGCATGAGGTTCGCGTTCCCGCGCGCGGCCTTCTCCAAAGCTTCGAGCGCGCGCTCGGCAGGGCCGGCAGGCCGGCTCCGACGCGTTCGCGCCACGCGCTCGCGCAGCGCGGCGGCCACGCCGGCGTCGACGGCAAAGAGCGCCGTCGGCGAGGTGTCGTCGGTGACGAAGTCGTTCACGCCGACCACGATTCGCGTCTTGTCCTCGACCTCCCGCTGATAGCGGTACGCCGCGTCCTGGATCTCCTGCTGCATGAAGCCGACGGCATTCACCGCGCCTCCCATGTCGTCGATTCGCTTGATGTACGTCTCCGCCGCTTCCTCGATATCACGGGTGAGCCGCTCGACGGCATAGGATCCGCCGAGGGGGTCGACCGTATCGGCCACGCCGGACTCGTGGGCGAGGATCTGCTGCGTCCGCAGCGCAATCCGCACCGCGCGCTCCGTCGGCAAGGCGAGCGCCTCGTCCATCGAGTTCGTGTGCAGCGACTGACAACCGCCGAGCACGGCCGCCAGCGCCTGCACGGTCACGCGCACGATGTTGTTCTCCGGCTGCTGCGCCGTGAGCATGCTGCCGGCCGTCTGCGCGTGGAAGCGCAGCATCATCGAGCGCGGATCGCGGGCGCCGAATCGATCACGCATCAGGCGTGCCCAGAGCCGCCGGGCCGCGCGGAACTTCGCGACCTCCTCCACGAGATGGTTGTGCGCGTTGAAGAAGAACGACAGCTGCGGCGCGAACGTGTCGACCTCGAGCCCGGCCGCGATGGCGGCGGCGACGTACGCGATCCCGTTGGCGAGGGTGAACGCGACTTCCTGCACGGCCGTGCAGCCGGCCTCCCGCACGTGGTAGCCCGAGATCGAGATCGTGTTCCAGCGCGGCACGGTGTGGCGACAGTACGCAAAGACGTCGGTCACGAGCCGCATGGAAGGCCCGGGCGGAAAGATGTACGTGCCGCGCGCGATGTACTCCTTCAGGATGTCGTTCTGCGTCGTGCCCGAGAGCGCGGCCGGCGCGACACCCTGGCGCTTGGCGACGGCGACGTAGAGCGCGAGCAGGATGGCGGCGGTGGCGTTGATCGTCATCGACGTGGAGACGCCGCCGAGCGGAATGCCCTCGAAGAGATCCTGCATGTCCTCGAGGGTGGCGATGGAGACACCGACCTTGCCGGCCTCGCCGTGCGCGATCGGCGCGTCGGGGTCGTGGCCCATCTGCGTCGGCAGATCGAACGCCACCGACAGGCCGGTCTGTCCCTGGTCGAGCAGGAAGCGATATCGTTTGTTGGTCTCCGCGGCCGAGCCGAAGCCCGCGTACTGGCGCATCGTCCACAGGCGCGAGCGATAGCCGGCCGGATGCACGCCCCGCGTGAACGGAAACGTGCCCGGCGTCTCCGGAGCCAGCGTCGGCGCGTCGGCCGGCTCGTAGACGCGCTTGATCGGCTCGCCGGACGAGGTGGTCGGGTGCCGCTCGCTCGGTGTCGCCGGGCGGTTCACAACGGTATATTGCCGTGCTTCTTGGGGGGGTTGCTGTCGCGCTTGGTCTTCAGCAGCGCGAGGGCGGCCGTCAGCCGCGCGCGCGTATCACGTGGCTCGATGACTTCGTCGACGTAGCCGCGCTCGGCGGCGACGTACGGATTGGCGAACTTCTCGCGATACTCGCGGATCTTGGCCTCGCGAAATGCCACCGGATCGGCGGCCGTCTCCAGCTCGCGGCGGTAGAGGATGTTGACGGCGGCCTCGGGCCCCATGACAGCGATCTCCGCCGTCGGATAGGCGAAGTTCGCGTCGCCGCGGATGTGCTTGGACGACATGACGTCGTAGGCGCCGCCGTACGCCTTGCGCGTGATGACCGTGAGCTTCGGGACGGTCGCTTCGCAGTAGGCATACAGCAGCTTGGCGCCGTGCTTGATGATGCCGCCGAACTCCTGCGCCGTCCCCGGCAAGAAGCCCGGCACGTCCTCGAACGTCACCAGCGGGATGTTGAAGCAGTCGCAGAACCGCACGAAGCGCGCCGCCTTCAACGACGCGTTGATGTCGAGACAACCGGCGAGGTGCGCAGGCTGGTTCGCGACGATGCCGACTGGGCGGCCACCGAGCCGTCCGAAGCCGATGACGATGTTCGGGGCGTACGCGGCCTGCACCTCGAAGAAGTACCGGTCGTCGAGCACGGGCCGGATGATGTCCTTGATGTCGTAGGCCTTGTTCGGCTGCTCGGGCACGACGCGCTGCAGCGCCTCGTCGCGGCGATCGACGGGGTCCTGCGTGGGCCGCACCGGCGGATCCTCCATGTTGTTCTGCGGCAGGAACGTGAGGAGCTCGCGGATCAAGGCCAGACACTCCTCTTCACTGTCCGCGCCGAAGTGCGCGACGCCCGACGTCGTGCCGTGGGTGGTGGCGCCGCCGAGCTCTTCGGCGGACACGCTCTCGTGCGTCACCGCCTTGATCACGTCGGGGCCGGTCACGAACATGTACGACGTGTTCTTGACCATGAAGACGAAGTCGGTGATGGCCGGCGAGTACACGGCGCCGCCCGCACACGGTCCCATCACGGCCGAGATCTGCGGCACGACGCCCGACGCCAGGGTGTTGCGAAGAAAGATGTCGGCGTAGCCGGCGAGCGAGACGACGCCTTCCTGGATGCGCGCGCCGCCGGAGTCGTTCAACCCGATGACCGGCGCCCCCGTCTTGAGCGCGAGGTCCATGACCTTGCAGATTTTTCGCGCGTAGGCCTCGGACAGGGAGCCGCCGAAAACGGTGAAGTCCTGCGCGAAGACGAACACCGGCCGGCCATGGATCCGGCCGGAGCCGGTGACGACGCCATCGCCCGGAAACCGTTGATCCTCGATTCCGAAGTCGTGGCTCTGATGCAGGACGAAGCGATCGACCTCGAGGAACGAGCCGGGGTCGACCAGGACTTCGAGCCGCTCGCGCGCCGTCTTCTTCCCGGCCTTGTGCTGACGCTTGATCCGCTCTTCGCCGCCGCCGAGCTCCGCCTCGCGATTGCGCCGGCGCAGCTCCTCCAGCCGATCGTCCACCGACATGGCGTAATCGTGGACGGCGTCGTGACGAAAGTCAACGAATTTATTGACTTTCAGGTCGATTTGCCGCGATAATCCAGGCGCCCATGCCGCCCTGGGTTACCGTCGTGCTCGTCGGATGCGCCGTCGTCCTCACCGCTGTGCTCGTGCCGACGATCCTCGCGCTGCGGCGCACCCTGCGGCGGGCGGAGATCGTGCTCACGATCGCCGAGCAGGAGCTGCGGCCGCTGATCGGTCAGGCGCATGCGCTGACCGAAGACGTGCGGCTGCTGACGCGCGAGGCGAGCCAGGAGATCGAGCGCGTGGGCGAGGTCACCGAGCGCGTGAACGCCGCGACCGAGGGCATCACGCGCGTGGCGACCGGGCTGGCGGGTCTCGCCCGCGCCGGCCAGCTCGTCGGAATGGCGGCCGGACTCAAGCGAGGGTTCGATGTGTTCGTGCAGCGGCTGTCCAAGGAGCAAGGAGACCATCATGGCCAATGACAGAAACGACGCGGCCGGATACCTCGGCTGGTTCTTCCTCGGCGGTGTGATCGGCGCGGTGGCTGCGCTACTGGTGGCGCCGAAGACGGGCAAAGAGACGCGCGAGATCCTCTCCGAGCGCGGCAACGAGGTGGCCAAGCGCGCCCAGGCGATGGCCACCGACGCCCAGGGCCGCGCCGGCGAGTGGTTCGACAAGAGCCGCGAGCTGTTCGAGGAGCAGACGCAGCGCCTGATGACGGCGTTCGAGGCCGGCAAGGACGCGATGCGCGAAGAGATCCGCAAAACGCCACCGCGTGGCTGAGGTCGAGCTCCCCAACCCGGAAGAGCTCGAGGAGCGACGCGACAAGGCCTTCAGCCGGCGCGTCGCTCTCACCACCGCGATCTATGCCGTCGTGCTCGCCATCGCCTCGCTCGGCGGCAACAACTCCATGAAGGACATGCTGCTCGCGCAGCAGCAGTCGTCCGATCAGTGGACGTTCTACCAGGCGAAGGTCATCCGCGAGCATGTCTATCGGGCGCAGAAGCTCGTGATGGAGGCGGAGCTGGCCGATGCGGCCGCCGTCCGTGGCCTGCGTCAGGAGCGGCTGCAGGCGCTCGCCCGGCAGTTCGCCGACGAGGAGACGCGCTACAACACAGAGAAGAAGGAGATCGAGAGGGACGCCAAGAAGCTCGAGCACGAGCGCGACGTGAACCGCGATCGCGATCCGTACTTCGATTACGCCGAGGTGCTGCTGCAGATCGCCATCGTCTGCAGCTCGGTGTCGATCCTCGCCTCCTCGCGCCCGATGTTCTCGTTCTCGGCGGTGCTGGCCGTGGGCGGTGCCGTCTTCACCGCGAACGGCTTCCTCCTCTTCTTCCGGCTGCCCTTCCTGCATCACTGAGCGCCACGCCGCGCGTGCCGAGCGCGGCCAGGCGCCGGGAGGTGCGGGTCGCCAGCCAGAAGGCGACGAGCGTCGCCCCGAACGCGCACACGACGGTCGCGCCCGTGGGCAGGTCGAACACGGCGGAAGCCACCATCCCGAGCACGCTGACCAGCGTGCCGAACGCCCAGCCGATGACGAGCCGCGCGCCCACGCTGCCTCCGAGCAGCACCCCGGCCAGCGCGGGAACGATCAGGTATGAGAACACCAGCAGCACGCCGGCCACGCGCACGGAGCTCGCGACCACCACGCCGAACGACGCATAGAACAGGAAGTCCCACAGGCGCACGTTCAGCCCGCCCGCGTAGGCCGCGTCGGGATCCGTCGAGATGAGCATGAACGGCCGGCGACACACCCAGTGGAGCAGGCCGACCAGCGCATACAGCGCCGCGACCTCGGCCACCTCGAGGGGACGCACGGCGAGCAGATTGCCGACGAGCATGCTGCGGACCTGATCGGCGCCGTGCGGCGCGCGGTCGGCGAGCAGCACGGCGGCCGCCGACGACACCGCGTACACGATGCCGATGACCGCCTCCTGCGAGACGTGGCGCCGGCGGCTGCGCGTGATCGACAGCACGACGGCGCCGAGGAGCGTGGCGGCCACGCTGTACGCGTACGACTGCCAGTGCTCGACCTCGTAGCCGACGAGAAAGGCGGCGGTGGCGCCGAGGGCGGCGATCTGCGCCATGGCGATGTCGACGAAGACCACTTCGCGCGCGAGGACATGCACACCGAGATAGGCGTGGATGCCCGTGAGCACGAGACACATCAGGAACGGGGCCCACAGGATGGCGACGAGCTCTGTGGCCATTATCGAAGCGCCGCCGCCAGCGCCTTCACGTTGTAGTCCATGGCGGAGATGTAGTCGTCGGCGCCCTTCACGGCGCCCACCGACGAGGCGACGACGAGCGCCTTGCCGCCCGCCTCCTCGGCCACACGCGCGGCGAGCTTGCGATCGTTCCACGGCTCCACCAGGACGACCTTCACCTTCTCCGCCTGCATCTGCTTGATCAGCGTGGCCAGGTGCTGGGGCGACGGCGGGATGCCCGGCCGGTCCTCGACAGTGCCGAGCTGGACGAGGCCGAAGCGATTCAGGAAGTAGAGGAAGTCCGGATGGTAAACGACGACCTTGGCGCCTCGGAACGGTTCGAGCGTCTTCGTCCACTCCGCCATCTGCGCGTCGAGGCGACCGAGGAATGCCGTGCGATTGCGCTCGAAGGCGGCGCGATGCTGGGGCGCGATCCGCGCCAGCCCGTCGACGATCGTCTGGGTGATGATCGGGGCCAGGCCCGGGTCGAGCGAGAAGTGTGGGTTGCCGAGCGGATGCACGTCACCCATCGAGCGGTCGACGCGCGTGGTGGGCACGTCGAGCAACGGGATGCCGCGCGAGACCTCGATGCGGCCGGGGGCGCCCCGCACGATGCTCGGATTGTTGGCGCCGGTCACGGCCACGTCGACCCACGCGTCGAGCTCGGCGCCGTTCTCGACGAGAAGCTGGGCGCGGCGCAGCTTCAGCATCATGCTCGGCCGCACCTCGGCCTCGTGGAAGTTCTGCGTCCCGCGCGTGAGCGATTCCACGTCGACGAGGTCGCCGCCGACGGCCTGCGTGAGCGCTTTCAGATCCGGGATGGTCGTCACCACGCGCACCTTGTCGGCGGCGGCGGCGGGCCACGCCAGCCCGAGCACGAGCGTCGCGAGCGCGAAGAGTCTCATCAGCATCGCCGCCTCCTAGAACGGGTGCGCCGGATGGGCGCCGAGGATGAACGTTGCCTGGAATAGCAGCTCGTCGACCAGCCGCGCGCTGCCCCCCGTGTCGCTGAACGGCGAGCGCTCCGAGCGATCGGTGTGCTTGTACGCGAGGCGAAAGCGCAGGAACTCCGACGGCCAGAACGTCACGTACGGCTCGATCGCCCACTCGCGGCCCGCGTTCACGGGATACTGCGACCAGTCGTAGCGCGTGCCGAATGCCCATCGGAGCCACGGCTGCAGCTCGGCGTACGCGTACCAGCCGAAGTGCCGTCGCGTCCGTTTCTCGAGCCCGATGAGCGTATCGCCGGTCGTCTCGTCCACGGTCTCCACCTCACGCTCGATGCGGCGGATCGAGTAGATGCCCTCGGCGCCGAGCGTGAGCAGCGGGTGGCGCCAGCTCTCCGGCGTGTACTTGTAACGGACGTCGAATCCCGCGAGCGTGCTGGGCAGCCGGTCGGGCGTCTCTCCATGCGCGACCGACACGCCGAGGAGCATGCCGTGCTCGAGGCCGGGCTCGAAGAACGTCCGCAGTCGTCCGGTCACGAGTGGCTCGTTCAGCTTGCCGTGTCCGAACGCCACCTCGTTGTCACCATCGAAGACGCCGGCCAGCGCCTCGAAGAAGAACGGCCAGTCCGGGAGCCACGAGACCTCGACGCCGCGCTCGCGCAACCCCTCCTCGCCGAAGAAGTTGCGATAGACGTTCGGCACGTCGATCCACGGCAGATCGTGCGCGTGGCGCTCGTTGGACCAGCCGAAGCGATTGCGGATCTGACCGAGCTTGGCCTGGAAGCCGTAAGGCAGCGTCAGCAGCGTGAGGTGCGCCTCGGCGAGCGCCACCTCGAGCTCCCCGCCCGGATCCTCCTCGCCCGTCTCCACGATCACGGTGCCGCGCGCGAAGGGATCGATCTGGCCGAAGAGGCTCAACTCGACCTCGCGCGGAAAGAACCGGTTCTCACGGCCGGCGAAGGTGCCGCCGTCGGCTTTGTCGACGTTGCGCTGGGTGATGTTGGCGACGAAATCGCCGGCGACGCCCATATCGAACAGCAGCTGACCGCTGCCGCGCCGGGGCGTGAGCGCGAACGGCTCGCGCGGGCGCGCGAGATCCATGAGCGTCGTCTGGCCTCCCGGCGCCGTGGGAGCGGGCGCGGTGGTGACCGGCGCCGGCGGCGGCGGCGGCTGCGACTCGAGCTTCTGGAGCCGCTGGCTCAGCTCGTCCATTCGCTTGCGCAACTGCTCGAGCTCCTTGCGAAGCGCTTCGGCATCCTGGGCGAGCGCGGGCGACGTCGCCACGAGCATCGAGACCACGATGAGCACCACACGCACCGCTGCACGCATAGACTCCTCCGTCGAGCAAGATGTGGTCCGTGGCCACCGCGCGGTGGCCGGGAAACGACGGAGCGGGCTAGCGGGCGGGTGGAGCGCGGGAGTCGGCGGTGCCGGGCGTCGCCGTCGCGAGACGGCGGCGCGGAGCGACCGCCAGTGTGCTGACGAGCAGGACGAAGACGACGGCCGGCGTGGCGACATCCGAGGACGCGACGGCCCCGACGATAGCCAGGAGCGTGAGATCGTGCTCCTGGTTGTACACGCCGTGCGGTGCGCCCGCGTGCGTGTGAGGAAGCGCGGCGCCCTGGAGCAGGAGCGGCAGCGCCAGGAGCAGCAGCAGTGCGACGCGGGTCGACCTCGTCATCGTCGTGTCGATAGTGACGCGGCCGTCAGCGGGTCGTCAAGCTTTCGGCGCAAGAACCTCGAACTGCCGCAGCACCGACGCGAGCTCGGCGCCACCCGGCTGGAAGTTGGGGTCGAGGAACAGCTCGGTGACCCCGGCCGCCTCGTAGCGCGCGATATCCTCGCGGATCTCGTCCACCGACCCCGACAGCGCCCGCCGCCCCGCCCCGAGCGGCGCCGCCGTGAGACGAAACGAGCCCCGGCAGACAATGCGAAATCCGGCGGGATCGCGGCCGGCCGCGCGCGCCACGCTACGCACGCGGCCGACGACCGTCTCGAGCTCGGGCAGCGGGATGTTGCCGCCCGTGTAGCCGTCGCCGAGCGTGGCGGCACGGCGCAGGACGGCCTCGCTGTAGCCGCCCACGAGGAGCGGCGGGCGCGGACGCTGCACGGGCTTGGGGCGCACGTCCGACCGCGGAATGCGATGGAAGTCGCCGGCGAACTCGACGGGATCGTCGCCCCAGGCGGCGGTGAGCACCTTGAGGAACTCGTCGGCGCGAGCGCCGCGCCGGTCGGCGGGAACGCCGGCGGCTTCGAACTCGTCGAGCGACCAGCCGGTGCCGACGCCGACGTCGAGGCGACCGCCGGCCACGACGTCGAGGGTGGCGAGCTGCTTGGCCAGCACGAGCGGCTCGTAGAACGGCATGATGAGGACCGAGACGCCGAGGCGGATCGTGCGCGTGTGCGCGGCCGCCCACGTGAGCGCCACCACCGGATCGAGCGCCGAGCGAAACGCCTCCGGCCACGGCCCCGGCGCTCCGTAGTACTCGTTGCGTGGAGCCAGCGGATAGAAGAGCCGCTGGAAGACCCACGCCGATGCGTAGCCGAGCTCCTCCGCACGGCGGGCGGCGGTGGCGAGCGCGTCGGGCGTGGCCCACGCGCCGGCGGTGGGGAGGCCGATGCCGAGGCGGATCAGGCCCGCCAGTTCGCGCGCGTCGGCAGCAGCCGGTCGGCGATGAGGTTGCGCATCATCTCGAGGGTGCCGCCGCCGATGGCGAACATCCGCGCGTCGCGCATCATGCGCTCGAGCGGCAGCGAGCGGCCGTAGCCGGCGGCCCCGTGGATCTGTAGCGCTTCGCTCGTGACCTGCTGCGCCGTCTCGGCGGCGAACGTCTTGGCCTTCGCCGCCTCCAGCGCGTCGGGAAATCCGTGGCCCGCGCGGGCCGCCGCGCGGTGGATGAGCAGGCGCGCGGCGTCGAGCTTCATCGCCATGTCCGAGAGCTTCCAGCGGATGCCCTGGAAGTCGCCGATCGGCTTGCCGAACTGCTTGCGCGTCGTGGCGTATGCGAGCGCGCGCTCGAAGGCGCCTTGCGCCAGCCCGAGCGCGACCGTGGCGGCACCCAGTCGCTGGCCATTGTAGGCGGCCATCAGCTTCTTGAAGCCGTCACCCGGACCGACGAGCAGGTGCTCGCGCGGCACCATGCAGCCCTCGAAGTGCAGCTCGCCCTCCGGGATGCCGCGCAGGCCCATCATGAGCTCACGCCGTCCGATCCTGAAGCCGGGAGTGTCGCGCTCGACGAAGACTCCGCCGATGCCGGCGGCGCCCGGACGATCGCCGAATCGCCCGTAGACGAGGTACAGGCGCGAGGTGCCGGCACCCGTGATCCAGCACTTGTGGCCGGTGATCCGGTAACCGCCGGGCACCTCCTCGATCCGCGTCTCCATGTCCGTGGCCGCGGAGCCAGCGGCGGGCTCGCTGATGGCGATGGCCGGCTTTTCGCCCTCGAGCACCCACGGAAACCAGCGGCGCTTCTGCGCCTCGGTGCCGTACGCGTTCAGCGCGCCCACCGTCCCGAGATTGCCTTCGACGACGATGCGCCCGCTGATCCCGCATGCGCGAGCGATCTCCTCGATCACCAGCACCACGTCGAGCAGTGGCCGGCCGCCGCCGCCGTAGCTCGTGGGCACCGTCATGGCCATGAACCCGGCGGTCGCGAGGTCCTTGACGTTGTCCCACGGGTATTCTTCGCTCGCGTCCCAGCGCGCCGCCCGGTCGGCGAAGTGACCGTCCGCCAGCTCGCGCGCCCGGCGGCGCAGCGCCTGCTGCTCGGCGGTCAGCTCGAAATCCATGGCGTCCTTATATATGGATCGCGTGGCCGAGGGCGGCCAGCGTGGCCTCGAGGGCCGCTTCGGAGAGGGTCGGGTGCGCGTGGATCGTGTGCATGAACTCTTCGAGCGTCGCCTCGAGCGTGCGGCCGACGGCGAACTCGTGGATCATCTCCGTCGCCTCCGGGCCGATGATGTGCACGCCGAGGATCTCGCCGGTCTTCTTGTCGGCGACGATCTTGACGAAGCCGTCGGTCTCGCCGAGCGCCACTGCCTTGCCGTTCGCGGTGAAGGGGAACTTCCCGACGCTCAGCTCCCGACCACCGTCGCGCGCCTTCGCCTCCGTGAGCCCGATCGAGGCGACCTGCGGCCGGCAGTAGGTGCACGACGGCACGTTGCCGTAGTCGAGCGGGCGCGGATTCTTGCCGGCGATCGCCTCGGCGGCCACGACACCCTCGGCCATGGCCTTGTGCGCGAGCAGCGGCGCTCCCGCCATGTCGCCGATCGCGTAGACGCCCTTCACCGATGTCTCCATCATCGGCGAGACCTTCACGAAGCCGCGATCGAGGGCGACGCCGACGCTCTCGAGGCCGATGCCCTTCAGGCGCGCGCCGCGGCCGACCGCCATGAGCACCTGCTCGGCTTCGAGCCGGCCACCATCGGTCTCGACGACGACGCCGCCATCGCTCGGCTTCACGGCGCTCACCTTCACGCCGGTCTTGATCTCAATCCCGCGACGCGACAGGTTCCGCGCGAGCTGCGCTGACACCTCCGCGTCCTCGATGGGCACCACGCGGTCGAGCGCCTCCAGGATGGTGACCTCGACGCCGTAGGAACGATAGACGTCGGCGAACTCCACGCCGACGGCGCCCGCGCCGATCACGATCAGCGCCTTCGGCTTTGCCTCGTTGCGAACGGCGCCGTTCGACGACACCACGCGCTTCTCGTCGATGGTCACGCCCGGCAGCGACTTCGGCTCCGAGCCGGTGGCCAGGATCACCGCGCGCCTGGCTTCGAGCGTCTCCGTCCCCGAGGCGCCCTTCACCTCGACCGTCTTCGGATTCTTGAGCGAGCCGGTCCCGGGAAAGAGCGTGATCTTGTTCTTCTTGAAGAGGAACTCGACGCCCTTGGCCATGCGATCGGCCACGGCGCGGCTGCGCTTCACGGCCGCCGCGTAATCGGCCTGCATGCCCTGCACGGTGACGCCGAACGTCTCGGCGCGCTCGAACAGGTGCACGACCTCGGCGTTGCGCAGCAGCGCCTTGGTCGGGATGCAGCCCCAGTTCAGACAGACGCCGCCCGGTCGATCGTCCTCGACGACGCCGACGGAGAGGCCGAGCTGCGCGGCGCGAATGGCCGCGACGTAGCCGCCGGGGCCCGTGCCGACCACGACGACGTCGAACGCGTGGGTGGCCATCAGACGAGCAGGCGCAGCGGCTCCTCGAGGAGCCGCTTGACGTCCTGCAGGAAGCGGGCGCCCATGGCGCCGTCCATCACGCGGTGATCGCAGGAGAGCGTGACCGCCATGCGCCGTCCGACACCGAGCCCGTCCTCGGTCACCACCGGCACTTTGCGGACCGAGCCGACGGCCAGGATGGCGCCCTCGGGCGGATTGATGATGGCCGAGAAGTCGGCGACGTCGAACATGCCGAGGTTCGAGATCGAGAACGTCGCACCGGAGAGCTCCTGCGTGCGGAGCTTGCGCGCGCGAGCGCGCTCCGCGAGATCACGGCTCTCGCTGGCGAGCTGCGCCAGCGACTTCGCGTGGGCGTCGCGCAGGACCGGCGTGATGAGGCCCTCCTCGAGGGCGACGGCGATGCCCATGTGCACGCGATGGAAGACGCGGATCGTGTCGCCCTGGAAGGAGGCATTGACGCCGGGATGCTGGAGCAGGGCGAGCGCGCACGCGCGCACGACGAAATCGTTGATGGAGATCTTCGGCTGGCCCTCGAGCCCGTTGAGCCGCTCGCGCAGCTCCCACGCAGCGTCCATGGCGATCTCCGACGTCACGTAGAAGTGCGGCACCGGCGCCTTGCTGAGCGGCATGCGCTTGGCGATGGCCGCACGCATGGACGTGAGCGCGACGTCCTCGAACTCGGCACCGGGCTGCGGCGCCACCCGCTGCGGCGCCGTGCCGGCCGCGGCCACCGCCGTCCCCGCCGCTTCGACGTCGCGGCGAACGATCCGTCCGCCTGGGCCACTGCCGTGCACGAGCTTCAGATCGACGCCGGACTGCGCGGCGATCTTGCGCGCCAGCGGCGAGGCCTTCACGCGTCCGCCGTCGCTGCTGGCCGGTGAGGCCGTCGGCGGTTGCGGTCGGCCAGTCGGCGGCGGCGCCACGGCTTTCGCGGGCGCCTCCGGCCCGCGCGAGGGCGAGGGTGAGCGCTCGGCGTGATCCTCGCGCCGCGGCTGCGGCGGCACCGCCGCCGGTCGCCGCGATTGCTCCGACGAGGCGACGGGTGGCGCGGGGGGCTTTCCGGCCGGCGCAGCGGCCTGCGAGACCACGGCGCCGATGTCGTCGTTCGGATCGGCGATCACGCCGATCAGCGCGCCGACGTCGGCCTTCTCACCGGCAGGGACGAGGATCTTTCGCAGGATACCGTTGCCGAACGCCTCCATCTCGACGTCGGCCTTGTCGGTCTCGACCTCGGCCAGGATATCGCCGCTCTGGACGCGGTCGCCTTCCTTCTTCAGCCACTTGATGATCTTGCCGGTCTCCATGGCTTCCGACAGCTTGGGCATCTGCACTTTCGTCACGGCCATCGTCAGCCCCCGTTCGCGTAGCAGACACGGCGGACGGCATCGATGATCTTTTCTTTGGTCGGCGTCTTGGCCTTCTCGAGATTCTTCGCGTAGGGCATCGGCGCCGAGGCGCCCGTCACGCGCTCCACCGGCGCGTCGAGATCGTCGAACGCCTGCTCGGTGACGAAGGCCGCGATCTCGGAGCCCATGCCGGCGAATCCAGCGCCCGCTTCGACCACGACGGCCCGATGCGTCTTGCGCACCGAGCCGATGATCGTGGCCGCGTCCATCGGCTGAAGCGTGCGCGGATCCACGATCTCGACCGAGATGCCGTCGTTCGCCAGCTCCTCCGCGGCTTCCATGGCGCGGTACATCATGCCCATGTAGGCGATCACGGTGACGTCGGTCCCCTCGCGGCGGACGATGGCCTGTCCGAGCGGGATGACGAAATCGGGATCGTCGGGTACCTCGCCCTTCACGTTGTAGAGCGTCTCGGACTCGATGAAGATCACCGGGTTCTCGTCACGGATGGCCGCCTTCAAGAGGCCCTTGGCGTCGGCGGGCGTCGACGGACGGACCACCTTCAGCCCCGGCACGTGATAGAAGTACACCTCCATCGACTGCGAATGCTGCGCGGCCAGCTGGTGCGCCGGTCCACCCGGGCCGCGGATCACGATCGGCACGTTGAACTGACCGCCGGACATGTAATGGAGCTTGGCCGCGGAGTTGACGATCTGGTCCAGCGCGAGCAGCGCGAAGTTGAACGTCATCATCTCCACGACCGGCCTCAGCCCGGTCATGGCGGCGCCGATCCCGACCCCGGTGAAGCCGGATTCGGCGATCGGCGTGTCGACCACGCGCCTGGGACCGAACTCCTTCAGCAGACCCTGGGTCACCTTGTAGGCGCCCTCGTAAAGCCCGACCTCCTCGCCGATGACGAACACACGGGGGTCGCGCGTCATCTCCTCGCGCAGCGCGTGATTCAGCGCCTCGCGATAGGTCATCACCGCCATCTCACGCACCCTCCTTGAAGATGTCGGTGAAGAGCTCCTCGAGCGGCGGCTCCGGTGACGCATCGGCGAACGCCACCGCCTCGTCGACGAGATCGTTGACGTCCTTCTCGATGTGCTTGATCTCGTCCTCGCTGAGGAGCCCGGCCTTCGTCGCGCGCTCGTGGAACAGGACGATGGGATCGCGCAGCTTCTCGCGCTCGACCTCCTCCTTCGTGCGGTAGACGGCGCCGGCCGGATCACGCATCGAATGCCCGCGGAAGCGGTAGGTGCGCGCCTCCAGGAGCGCCGGCGTCTTGTCCGTCCGCGCCCGCGTCACGGCGCGCAGCGCGGCCTCGCGCATGGCGAGGACGTCCATACCGTCCACGGCCTCGCTGGGAATGTTGTAGGTCTGGCCGAACTTCCAGATCTCCGGCTGCGCCAGCGCGCGCTCGAGCGAGGTGCCCATCGCGTAGCGGTTGTTCTCGCAGATCCAGATGACGGGCAGCTTCCACAGCGCCGAGAGGTTCAACGCCTCGTGGAACTCGCCTTCGGGGACGGCGCCGTCCCCGAAGTAGCACACGATGACCTGGTCGCCGCCCTCGTACTTGATCTTGAACCCGACGCCGGCCGCCAGCGGCAAATGCGCGCCGACGATCGCGTGACCTCCGAGGAAGTTCGTGGACTTGTCGAAGAGGTGCATCGAGCCGCCCTTGCCCTTCGACAGGCCGTCGACACGTCCGAACAGCTCGGCCATCACCCGCCGAGGGTCCGAACCCTTCACGAGGCAGTGGCCGTGCTCGCGATACGTGGATATGGCGTAGTCGTCGGGCCGCAGCGCCGACGTCACGCCGGCGGCCACCGCTTCCTCGCCGATGGACAGGTGCAGGAAGCCGCCGATCTTGCCGAGCGCGTACGCCTCGGCGGCTTTCTCCTCGAATCGACGGATGAGCACCATGTCACGGAACAGCCGCCGCGCCGTGTCGGCGTCGATGCCGAGTCCCGGCCTGGCGGTTTGTGTCGCAGTTTTTTGGGCCATCTCCCGCTGCCCTCCTACCACCGCATCACGGAGAGGTCGTCGACCGACAGCCGGTGTCGCAGCCGGAAGATGGCCACGATGATGGCCAGCCCCACCGCCACCTCGGCCGCCGCCACGGCCATCACGAAAAACACCAACGCCTGTCCATCGGGCGAGCCGAGCCGGTGCCCGAACGCCACGAACGACAGGTTCACTGCATTCAGCATCAGCTCGATCGACATGAAGATTACCAGGGGATTGCGGCGCACGATCACACCGAGCACGCCGATCGAGAACAGTACTGCCCCGAGGGCAAGGTACCAGATGTCGGGGACCATCACGTCGCCCGCCGTCGCGCGAGCACCAGCACGCCCACCATCGCGGCCAGCAGGAGCACGCTCGTCAGCTCGAACGGAAACAGGTAATCCGTGAACAGCAAGCGTCCGATCGCCTCCACGCCGCCCGGGGCCGGGGCCACCGGGGCGGCGGCGCGTCCACCGCGCCAGCCGAGGATCAGCGCCAGCTCCACGAGGAGCGCCGCCCCCACCGGGATGGCGAGCAGCCGATATGGCCGTCGGGGGTCGGGGCCGCTCTCCTCCTTGCCCGGGATGAGGACCATGATCGCGAAGACGAACAGGACCATGATGGCGCCGGCATAGATGATCACCTGCGCCGCCGCGAGGAACTCCGCGCGCAGCGTCAAGTACAGCGCGGCGACGGTTCCCAGGTTGACCACGAGGAACAGCGCGCCGTGGATGGCATTGCGCTTCAACACGAGACCGAGCGCCGACGCCACGGCGACCAGGGCCAGCAGGAGGAAGACCACCGCGTTCACGCCCCGCGCACCGTGCGGTCAGCCGGGATCGGGACGGGGGAGGTCGGCACACCGTTGGCGCCGGCCGGCTCGAGGCTGAGCAGCATCTCCTTCGTGTAGATCATGCCGCCGCGGCTGTACGAGGAGAACTCGAGGATCCCGGTGTCCATGCGGATCGCATCCTCGGGGCAGGCCTCCACGCAGTAGCCGCAGAAGACGCACTTGCCGAGATCGATGTCGAAGCGCGCGGGCATCTTCTCGATCTCCGGGTTCGGATGCTCGTCGGCCACGATGTAGATGCAGCGCGCCGGGCAGACCGTCTCGCACATCATGCAGGCCACGCAGCGCGGCGAGCCGTCCTCGCGACGGACGAGTCGATGGAGCGAGCGCAGCCGCGGCGAGTACGGTCGTCGCTCTTCGGGATACTGGATGGTGACCGCGCCGTGCGCGTCCCGCTTGCCGAAGGCGCGCGCGACGTGCAGGCGCATGTTGCGGAAGAAGTGCGCCGCCGTCAGTCCCAGGCCCGAGAGCACCTCCCGCAGATAGAACCGCTGGAGGCCCTTCATGCGCGCGGCCCCACCAGCAGCAGCACCAGACCCGTCAGCACGATGTTCAGGATCGACAGTGGAAAGAGGCCGAGCCAGCCGAGCCGCATCGCCTGGTCGTAGCGGAAGCGCGGCAGTGTCCACCGGACCAGCATCATGAGGAAGATCATCACCACCACTTTGAGCGAGAAGGCGCCGATCTGCATCAGCGTCACCAGCGCGTGGGGCAGGTCCAGGGTGGCGCCCCACGGGAACACGAATCCCGTGGCCTGCAGATAGGGAACCTGCCAGCCGCCGAGGAACAGCGAGGTGGTGAGCCCGGCAATCACGACCGTCTCGAGGAAGTCGGCCATGGCGAACATCCCGAACTTCATGCCGCTGTACTCGACGAAGTAGCCGATGATCTCCGACTCCCCCTCCGGCATGTCGAAGGGAATGCGCTTGGTGGCCGCGATCCCGGCCGTCACGAAGAGGATGAACGCGAGCGGCTGCGTCAGCACGCCCCACGACGGGATCCAGGCGCCGAACACGCGCGGCAGCAGCGGCACTCCCTGCGCGCGGACGATCTCCATCAGGTTGAGCGAGCCGTACACCATGATCACGCCCATGATGGAGGCCCCGATGGCGATCTCCGCCGAGATCATGAGCGCCGCCGCCCGCTGGCCGCCGAGCAGCGCGAAGTTGTTCGACGACGACCAGCCCGCCATCATCACGCCGTAGACGCCGAGCGAGAGCATGCCGAACACGTACAGCACGCCCACGTTGAGCGTCACCGCCTGCAGCGGGACGACGCGGTCGCCGATGCGCAGGGTGTCGCCGAACGGAATCGACGCGAAGGCGACGAGACCGAAGAACACGGACACGAACGGCGCCAGCTTGAACAGGAAACGATCCGCGCGCGCCGGCAAGAAATCTTCCTTGGTCAGCATCTTGATGGCGTCGGCAAGCGGATGGAACAAGCCCATGATCCGGAAGCCGAGGATCGAGGCGCGGTTGGCGCCGATGCGGTCTTGCATGATCGCCGACTGCTTGCGCTCGACCCAGGTCAGCAGCCCGCCCAGATTCAGGATGAACATCATCACGAACGCCACCCGCGCGAACGCGATGCCGAAGTCTGCGAGGGCCGCCGTCACGCCGTCACCGTGCTGCGCGCGCGCCGCCCCGGCGGCTCGGGCGCCGTGGTGGGCGCCGCGCCGGCGACCATGGCGCCCCCGTCGCCGATCATCTGATAGGTCAGTCCGCCGAAGGCGGCCATGCTCTTCGCGAGCTCGCGGAACCAGTGCTCCGCGCGCGAGCCGATGGCGGGCGCGCCCAGCGTCGCGAGCACGCGGCCGACGACGTCCCAGCCGGCGAGCGCCTCGCCGAGCGGCTGGACGGCGGCACGGAAGCGCTGCACACGCCCGAGGAAATTGGTGAAGGTGCCGTCACGCTCGACCCATGCGGCGAGCGGCAGCACCCGGTGGGCGCGGGCGCTGGTGGCGTTGCCGTTGGTGCCACTCCACACCAGCATCTCGACCCGGTCGAGCGCCTGCGCCGTCTCGGCGGCCGGCCAGTTCGGCTGCAGCAGATCGTGCTCGAACACCCACAGCAGCTTGATTCGTCCCGCGCGCGCCGCGGCCAGGATGCCGGCCGCGTCGCCGCCGACGCCGATGAGCTCCGCGCCGCGCGTGTTGGGATGCCGATCGGCGCGCAGGAGAAAGTCGTCGTCGGCCGCCGTCGACGGCGCCGGCGCGCGGCAGGCGACCTGACTGATCCCGCGCAGTTCGCACAGCCGCTTGATCGCGAACAGATCCTCGTTCGACTGCTTCGGCGAGGCGAGCACGGCGATCTCGTCGGGCCCGTAGCGGCGCAGCGCGTCGGCGACGGCGGCCAGCGCATCATCCCAGTCGGTGTCCGCGCTCTCGCCGCCGGTACGCCGCTGCGGAAACGTCACGCGGGTGTCCGCATCGACGTCGCCAAAGCCATAGCGCCCGACGTCGCAGATCCACCACGCGTTGACGGCGGCGTTGAACCGCGGCTTGAGCCGCGCCACGCGCCGGCCACCGGCGTGGTGCGGCCGCTTGCGGTTCACGTGGACGTCGACGTTGCAGCCGCGGGCGCAGCCCGGGCAGATCGACTTCGTCGTGTCGAGATACCAGACCCGCACCTGGAAGCGGAAGTCGCGATCGGTGAGGGCGCCGACGGGACAGATGTCGACCACGTTGCCCGAGTAGTTGTTCTCGAGGTCGCGGCCCGGGAACAGCCCGATCTCGGAGTGATCGCCCCGATTGAAGATACCGAGCTCACCGGTGCCGGTGATCTCGTCGCAGAAGCGCACGCACCGCGAGCAGAGGATGCAGCGCTCGGCGTCGAGCATCACGTGCGGTCCGAGCGGGACCGCTTTCGGCTTGTGCACCTTCTCGTCCGTCATCCGCGGGTCGTAGAGCCCGTGCTTCATGTAGTAGATCTGCAGCCAGCACTCGCCGGCCTGGTCGCACACGGGGCAGTCGAGCGGATGATTGATCAGATGGAACTCCATCATCGACCGTCGCGTCTCCTTCACGCGATCGGTCTCGGTGTGCACCACCATGCCGTCGGTCGCCTGCGTGTTGCACGCGATCGTCGGGCGCGGCGCCTTCTCGATGTCCACCATGCAGAGACGGCACTGGCCCGCGATGGAGAGTCCCGGGTGATAGCAGTAGTGCGGGACCTCGATGCCCAGCCTCCGGGCCGCCTCGATGAGGTTCGTCCCCGCCTCCACCTCGATCTCCTTGCCGTCGATCGTCAGCTTCGGCATAGGGTCTCGAACTCGGAGCGGAATTTCTGGATGTAGGAGATGTAGGGGCCGACGGCGCCGTCGTAGAAGGCGCAGATGGTGGTGCCGGCACCGCGCTTGGCGACGTCGATGATCGTGTCGAGGTCGTCCTTGCGGCCATGGCCCTCGACGATGCGGTGGACCATCTTGTAGATCCAGCCGGTGGACTCGCGGCACGGCGTGCACTGACCGCACGATTCGTGGGCGTAGAACCGCGCGAGCACCATGAGCGCCTCGGGGATCGACGCGCTCTCGTCGAGCACGATCACGCCGGCCGAGCCGATCATCGAGCCGGCGGCCTTCAGGCCGTCGACGTCCATCACGACGTCGATCTCGTCGGCGGTGAGGATCGGCGCGGAGCCGCCGCCGGGCACCACCGCCTTCAGCCGGCCGGAGTGGCTCATGCCGCCCGCCTGCTCGATGAGCTGACGCAGCGTGATCGAGACGGACGTCTCGTACACGGCCGGTTGCTTGACCCGGCCCGAAACCGAGTACATCCGCGTCCCGCCCTGCGTCTTGGTGCCGAGCCCGGCGAACCAGGCGGCACCCCGGTCGATGATCGGCGGCACGCAGCAGAGCGTCTCGACGTTGTTGACGATCGTCGGCTGCGCAAAGGCGCCCTTGATGGCCGGAAACGGCGGCTTCACCTTCGGCCAGCCCTTCTTGCCCTCGAGCGAGGAGATCAATCCCGTCTCCTCGCCGCAGATGTAGGCGCCGGCGCCGCGATGCACGACGATGTCGAAGCCCTTGCCGAGCAGCCGGGCGTCGTACGCTTCCTTGACGGCCGCGCTGAAGCGCCGCCACGGCTGCACGTACTCCCCGCGGACGTACACGAAGCCGAGCGCCGACCGGATGGCGCGGGCCGCGATGAGCATGCCCTCGATGAGCGCGTGGGGATCCTTCTCGAGCAGATAGCGGTCCTTGAACGTGCCCGGCTCACCCTCGTCGGCGTTGACCACGAGGTAGACCGGACCCGTGTGGTTCTTCGGAATGAACGACCACTTGGCGCCGGTCGGGAAGCCGGCGCCGCCGAGCCCGCGCAGGTTCGACTGCTTCACCGTGTCGACGAGCGCCGCCGGCTCCATCTGCTGGGCTTTGTCCCACGCCGCGTAGCCGCCGTGCTCGCGGTAGACGGCCAGCGTGTGCGAGTTGGCGCGGGCGAAGTTCCGCATGAGAACCAGCTCGGCCATCAGGCGAGCCTCTCGAGGATCTGGTCGACCTTGTCGCGGGTGAGGTTGAGCTCGTAGCGGTCGTCGACCTGGGCCATGGGCGCCGCTTCGCACGCACACAAACACTCGACGGACTGGAACGTGACGCGCCCGTCCTCGGTCGTCTCGCCGGGCTCGATGCCAAGCCGCGCTTTCACGTGAGCGAGAATCTCTTGCGCGCCGGCCAGGTGACACGAGAGGTTGTGACAGATCGCGAGCACGTGCCGTCCCTTCGGCTGCTGGAAGAACAGGGTGTAGAACGTCACGACCTCGTGGACGTGCGCGGGCGAGAGCTCGAACAGCGTCGCGACGTACGCTTCCACGTCGAGCGAGATGTGGCCGAAGCTCTCCTGCGCCATGTGGAGCACCGGCAGCAGGGCACCCCGGCGATCGGGATACAGGGACTGCAGGCGGCGCACCTCGGCGAGCTGCTCGGGAGAAAACTGGATCGCGCTAACGGTCAAGCTCGCCCCCGATCATGTTGACGGAGCCGAACGTCGGGATGAGGTCGGCCACCATCTCGCCCTCGATCATGCGGTGCAGCGCGGCCATGGGCGGCAGGCACGGCGGCCGGCAGCGCACGCGATACGGCCGGTC
Organism: Candidatus Methylomirabilota bacterium; assembly: GCA_035605575.1. Classification (GTDB taxonomy): domain Bacteria; phylum Methylomirabilota; class Methylomirabilia; order Rokubacteriales; family CSP1-6; genus AR12. Next base: position 181 of record DASTCJ010000077.1, on the reverse strand, counting down.
GCCGCCGTCCGAGACGACGTAGAAGCCGAGCTCGCCGTTCGCGGCCTCGGTGTAGCTGTACGCCTCGCCGGCGGGGACCTGGATCCCTTCCATGATGATCTTGAAGTGGGCCATGAGGCCCTCGATCGTCCCGTACACGAGCGGCTTCGGCGGCAGCACGTAGCGGAAGTCCTGCACGGCG
>DASTCJ010000220.1:0-15321 GCA_035605575.1 Candidatus Methylomirabilota bacterium | reverse complement strand
TCGCCTGGGCGCTCGAGCAGCTCCAGGACTGGACGGGCGCGGAAGCGGCGGCGCGCGAGCTACTCGCACGCCGGCCCGGCGATACGCTGGCCCGCGACACGCTCGCCCGTGTCTTGCGCCGCCAGCGTCGACCGGCGGAGGCGGAAGCGCTCCTCCGCGAAGCGGACGCATCACGAGCGCCCGAGGCGACGCTCGCCCTCGCGCGCGCCCGTCTCGAGCAGGGTCATCATGTCGAGGCCATCGCCGCCTATCGAGACGTGGCACGGCAGGCCCCCTCCGACGTGCGCGGGTGGATCGGTCTCGGCGTGGCCCTCGAGCGTCACGGGCGTTACGCGGACGCCACCGCGGCGTATCGCGAAGCGGCGCGCCTCCGTCCTGCCGACAGCCGCGTGCTGCACGCGCTCGGCAAGAATCTCAAGCGACGTCGGCGCTATGGAGAGGCCGCGCACGTGCTCGGCGAGGCCACGCGCGCGGCGCCCGCCGATCCCCGCGGCTGGTATCACCTCGGCGTGGTTCTCGAGCGTCTCGGACGTCGCGACGAGGCGATGCTGGCGCTGCGGCAGGCGGTCGCACGGCGGCCGACGTTCGTGGCGGCGCAGCTCGCCCTCGCGTGGATGCTGCGCCGCGCCGAGCGATGGGCGGAGGAGGCCGCGGTCTACGAGGCCGCGCTGGCGGCGTCTCCGGACCACCCCGATCTGCTGGTCGGTCACGGTGTGTCGCTCGGCGCGCTCGGCCGTTACGCCGAAGCGGAACGCGCGCTCCGCGCCGCGCACATCCGGCGGCCTCTCGATGGGGAGCTGATGTTCGAGCTGGGCGTGGTCATCGGCCGGCAGGGGCGGCACGCCGAGGCCGAAGTCTTGCTCCGCGAGGCGGTCCGCCTGGAGCCGATGAACGTGCGGGCGCGCGCGAACTTCGCGCTGGGGCTCGGGCGTCAGGGCCGTCACGCGGAGGCCGAGGCCGCCTACCGCGACGCGCTCACCGTCGCCGATCATCCGGCCCTCCACCGCGGCCTCGGCGTGTCGCTCTACTGGCAAGCACGGCCCGAAGAGGCGGAAGCCGCCTTCATCACGGCCATCCAGCGCAAGCCGGATTACGTCCGCGCGCATTGCGACCTCGGCGAGCTCTATGTCGAGCAGGAGCGCTTCGGCGACGCCGAGCGCGTGTATCGCGCGGCCGTCCGGCTCAAGCCCACGTCGCTCACGGCGCGCACCGCGCTCGCCGGCGTGATGCTCGCCGAGGGCCGTTACGCCGATGCCGAGACGGAGGCGCGGGCGGCGCTGGCGCTGAACTTCGAGGTCGCGCGCGCGCACTTCGATCTGTGGGCGGCGCTCGAGGCGCAGGGCAAGTGGGCGGCGCTGGCAGTGGCGCTCGAGCGCTTTCTGGCGGTGCGTCCCGCCCACGCGGAGGCGCGGGCGCGGCTCGCGCGCGCGCGCGCGCTCAGTGGCGAATGGCCGCGGTCGGCTCCGCGACCGGCGGCAGGCTGAGCAGGCGCCGGAACTCTTCCAGCTCGCGCCGCGGAACGTCCGGGCGCTGGCGCAGGGCCTGCCACAGGGCGGCGGGATCCTCTTCGATCGCGCGCGTCGTGCGCGCGAACGTGCGCACGAGTCGACTGCCTTCCTTCTCGGCCTTCGCGTGCGCCACTCGGCGCGCGAGGATGCCGGCGGCCGCCATGACCTTGCTGTCCAGCTTCACGTAGCTGTCCACGGCGGCGGCGATCGTCGCCGTGCCATCGCTCGACGGTGTCGCCGCGTAGGTGAGGCTGACGATCGCCTGGCCCTGAATGTTCGGCAGCAGCCGGTTCTGGTACTCGCCCTTCGCGTGCAGCACGCGGATCCCCGGCGCGGTGTAGACCATCTCGAACGTGCCGACGGTGCCCCAGCCGTCGTCGAGGCCGAATCCGCCCGGAACGCGCCATATCCGGTAGCGTGCCGTCCTCAGCGTGCGGGTGACGTGCGTGGCGAACTCGAGATGGTCGAGCAGGTATTCGAAGATGTCGCGTCGCGCGCGAAATGGCTCGCCGTCGACGTGGGTGGCGAGCGATGCGCCATCCGTGACGAGCGCCAGCCGCTGACGGGTCGCCGGCGGGATCTCGGACGGCAGCGACGGGACACCGCGACCGGCGGCCACCGGCGCAACGGCGAGGAGCGCGGTGGCGGCGGCGAGCAGGCTGGCGCGGGTGCGGCGAAGCTGCAGCACGACCTCACGATTATTGCACACGACGCGCTTGACGTCGGCGGGACGGCTCCGTACGCTCGGGGTCACTCGACCGAGCGAAACCGTCGGGGCCCGCGGGGCGCAGGAGCGCGTTCGATGTTCTACATGTACGCCGTGGTCGACGGCCTTCCCGCCGCGTGGCATCCACCACCGGCGGTTATCGGCCCCGCCTCGGTCGAACGTCAGCCGCTCGGCTCGCTGATCGTGCTCGGCAGCGCGCTCGACACCGTTCCCGCTGCGAACCCGAAGACCCTCGCCCTCCATCACGACGTCGTCGCCTCCGCCCTCGACGCGCGTGGTGTCCTGCCGTTCCGCTATGGCACCGCCGTTCCGAATGCCGAGCGGGATCCGTGGCTGGAGGCGCAGCGGCCGGCCCTGGAGACGGCGCTTGCCCAGGTCCGCGGGTGCGTGGAGATGAGCGTCAAGCTCCTGCGCCTCGACAGCGGCGAGGCGTCCCGCGGGCCGGGCGAAATGGAGCTGCGCGCGCTCGCCGATCAGCTCGTCAGTCGGGCGGGTATCGAGCACTGGCGGTACCGGCCGTCGGGAACGGGCGGCAATGTCGTGGCATCCGTGGCGTTCCTGCTGCCGCGCCCTCGGCTCGCGGACTTCCTGGCCCGTATCGCGCCGATTGCGTCGCGCGCGGTCGGCATCGCGGTCGTTCCGACGGGGCCGTGGCCGGCGTATTCGTTCGTCCCGGCCTTCGATCGTCTTCCCCTGGCCGTGGCGCCGCCGACCCCTCCCCCCTCATCCTCGGCCGGTCGCGCGGCCGGGTAGGTCCATTGCGTCGCCACGGCGCCTCGGCTACCCTTGGCGCCACTCCGGGGAGGGCGACATGGCGCGGCTGCCGGTGTCGGCGGTCGAACAACTCATGAGCGACAAGGCAGGCGAGAGCCTCGAGTCCGCGCTCGGCGTGTTCGAGGTCTTCGCGAGCGGCTCGCTCAGCGACGAGGTCTACATCCTGGACGACGTTGCGGGAAAGCGTATCGCCATCGCTCCGACGGCGATCAGAGACAAGTATCGGCGGGGGTGACGCATGGCCATTATCGTCGTGTCGACCCAGATGGGCGCAGGCGGTCCGGAGATCGGCATGGCGCTCGGACAGCGCCTGAGCTACCGCTATGTGGATCAAGAGCTGCTGCAGGATGCGGGACGTCGTTACGGCCTCGCCGAGGAAAAGCTCTCGCATCTGGACGAGTCGAAGCCGACGATCTTCGAGCGCTTCGACGCCGAGACACGGCACCACATCACCGTGCTCCAGACCACGCTGCTCGAGCTCGCCGAGCTCGACAACTGCGTGTTCATGCGGGGCGGCGGCCAGTGGCTGCTGCGCGGCGTGCCCCACGTGCTGCGCGTCCGCGTGCTGGCGCCGTTCGAGCATCGCGTGAAGTGCTGGATCAAGCGGGTCGCCGCCATGACGGGTGAGACGCCGAATCAGCGCGCGGCGGCGGACTTCGTGCGGCGCGACGACAGCGAGAAGTCCGGCCGGATGCGTTACCTGTACGAGGTCGACATCAACGACCCGATGCTCTACGACCTCATCGTCAACACCGAGCGGCAGACCTACGATTCCGTGGTGCAGATGCTGGAGACGGTCGTGCGTCGACCGGAGATGACCACGACCGACGCGGGCCGGAAGGTCGTGGCCGCACGCGCGCTCGCCTCACGCGTGCAGGTGGCGCTGGCGACGCATCCGGAGACCCGGCGCTATCGCATCACGGTCGAGGCGCAGGACGGCGTCGTCACGCTCGAGGGCACGGCCGCCCTCGACCACGCGGTGGAGGTCGCGCGCTCGGTGCCCGGCGTCCGCGACGTTCGCACGCAGCAGGTCGAGATCCCGCCGATCCCGCCATTCGTGGCGTGAGCTGACTCGGCGGTCACGAGCGGCTCAGCGCGGCTGCGCGCCGGCGCTGTCCGGGGACTCGGCGATCTTCAGGTCGACGCTCTTGCGCTGGCCCTTGCGGACGTAGTCGAGCTTGACCGTCTTGCCGACCTCCGCCTCCGACGACAGTCGCTGGAGCTGGTGGTAGTCGTCCACCGTGACGCCGTCGAAGCGAGTCACGACGTCGTTCTGCGCCAGTCCCGCCGCCTCCGCCGGGCTCCCGGGGTGCACGCGCGCGACGATGGCGCCTTTCGTGTCGCTCAGGCCGAGCGCCTGGGCCAGCTCCTTGGACATCGGCTGCAGGGACACGCCAATCCAGCCGCGCACGACCTTGCCGCGGTCGATCAGCTGCGCGGTGACCCGCTTCACCATGTTGGCCGGGATGGCGAACCCGATCCCCTGGCCGGTGGCCACGATGGCCGTGTTGATGCCGATGACCTCGCCGCGAAGATTCACGAGCGGCCCGCCGGAGTTGCCGGGGTTGATGGAGGCGTCGGTCTGGATGAAGTTCTCGTAGGTGGCGATGCCGACGTCGGCCCGTCCAACGGCACTGACGACACCGACGGTCACCGTCTGATCGAGCCCGAACGGGTTGCCGATGGCGATCGCCCACTCGCCGACGCGCAGCGTGTCGGAGTTGCCGAGCGCGGCCACCCGAATTTCGGCGTCGGGCTCGAACTTGATGACCGCGATGTCGGTCTTGGGGTCCGAGCCGACGATGCGACCTTTCAGCTCCTGCTTGGACGACAGGCGCACGGTGACCCCGTCGGCGCCCTTGACCACGTGAAAGTTGGTGAGCACGTAGCCGCGCTTGTCGATGATGACGCCGGACCCGAGGCCGGGGGTGCGGAACTCCTCCCGCTGGCCGGGACCGCCGCGGCCGAAGAACTGGTCGAAGAAATCCTTGAAGAACGGGTCATCGGCGTTCGGTCCGGGGACGACGGACGGCCGTCGCATTCGCGAGACCTGCACCGTGCCAAGGTGGACGACGGCCGGTCGAACGCGCTCGGCGACCGTCACGAACGCCGCCTGCAGAGCGTCCGCCGTGCCCATCGGTGAAGGGGTCACCGCTTTGGCCTGAACGCCCGGCGATCCGAGCCAGCCGTACAGTGCGAAAGCCGCGCCGCCAAACGCGAAAAGTGCAGAGGCGAGGACGGCAGCACGCGCCGTCTGCGGAGTCATCGGATTCTTCCGGTCACGTTGGCCGCTACTATTGCAAAACCTCTCAAAAAGTCTACCTTTTTCCTTGGCGGTTTCCGAACGGGCTTGGGAAAATACGCCATTGCCGGCGATATGTCCACGCCCAACCTTCGGCGATGCGTAAGGCCATAAGTCTGCTTCTGGTCGTGTCGTTTCTGTCGCCTTCCGTCGCCTCCTCGCAACCGCTGCCGGCCCAGACGGTTCCCTCGCCCGGCGCTCCTTTGCCGAGCGTCCAGCCGAATCCGCGGTCCCCCGGCGTCTTCGCACCCATCAATCCCACCCGGACGGACAGCGGAAACCTCTACGGCATTCATACCCGCGCCATTGCCGGTCCCGATTACCGGCTGGGCCCCGGCGACGTCGCCGAGGTTCAGATCGTAGGCCGCATCGACGTCAATCGCCAGCAAGTCGTCGTGGATCCGGAGGGCGGGATCACCCTGCCCCCCCTTGGCACGATCGTCGTCGGTGGCCGCACGCTCCTCGAGGCGAACCGGCTCATCACCGCGCGCGCACGCGCGGTCTTCCGGTTTGCGGACGCGAGCATCACCGTCCACACCCCACGGGCGTTCGAGGCCATCGTCTCGGGCGAGGTCGAGCGCCCCGGCACCTTGCAGGTCACGGCCACGCACCGGCTGCACGAGGCGATTCTGGCGACGGGCGGCGTCACGCCTCGCGGAAGCGTCCGGCACATCCAGCTCACGCAGAACGGCGTCATGCGGGAGGTCGACCTGCTCCTGTTCGAGCTGAAGGGCGACATCAGCCAGAACCCCTTCCTGCAAGAAGGCACGCGTATCCACGTTCCACCCCGACGACCCGCGGTGACGTTGCAGGGGGCCGTCCGGCGCCCCGGCGAATACGAGCTGCGCGACGGCGGCTCGCTGCGTGAGCTGCTCGATCTCACCGGCGGTCTCGCGCCCACGGGCGCGGCCGGTGAGGCCAGGCTGACGCGCGTCGGATCCGATGGCCGCAAGGAAACGATCTCGCTCGATGTCCGCAACGCCGATGTGCCGCTGCAGGGCGGCGACGCGCTGTACGTGCCCCCGCTGACGTTCATCCAGGACGTCGTCGAGGTACGGGGCGCGTTCAACGGCGGTGGCGACGGCAGCAAGACGACCACGGCCGGCAAGCCGACGGTGATCCAGCGTCTCGAGCTGGCACGCGGCGAGCGGATCAAGGACGTCGTCATCAAAGCCGGCGGCGTCGCACCCTACGCCGACCTCCGCGTGGCGTACGTCGATCGCGCCGACGGCGGGCCCGCGCAGCGCATTCCCGTGGATCTCCATCGGCTGCTGGTGGAGAAGGACGAGGTGCAGAACATTCTCGTGCAGAACGGCGACGTCGTCGTCCTCCCGGTGATGGAGGACAAGGTGTACGTCGTCGGCGAGGTGAAGAACCCCGGCGCCCAGGACTTCCGGCCCGATTTGACGCCGCGTGAGTACCTCGCCGCCGCCGGCGGGCCGGGGGTGCGCGCGAAGATGACGTCGGCGACGGTGACCTTTCGCAACGGCCGGACGTACGCCATGGCGGAGGCGCCGCCGCTCGAGGCGGGCGCGATGATCACGGTGCCCGAGGTGGCGGTGCGGTGGTGGCAGGACTACCTCACCATTGCCACCGCGGTGGCGAGCCTCATCACGGCCTACACCGGGATGTTCCTGATCTTTCACGGACCGGTGGACTGACGATGTACGAAGCGTACTGGGAGCTCAGCGAGCCGCCCTTCGACAATTCGCCGAATCCGAAGTTCTTCTATCTATCGCCGGAGCACGAGGAAGCGCTCGTTCGTCTCGTCTACACCGTCCGCCACCGCAAGGGCTGCGGGATGCTGACGGGCGAGTACGGCTGCGGCAAGACCACGCTGTCGCGGGCCCTCATCCAGCGGCTGGAGGCCGAGCGGTACGAGATCGGTCTGCTCACGAATCCGCGCTGGAACGCGACGGACTTCCTGCGCGAGGCGCTCTATCAGCTGGGCACCGAGACGCCCGAGAAGAGCAAGCCCGAGCTGCTGCACATGCTGAACGACGTCTTTTTCCGGAACTACCGCGAGGGGCGCGACACCGTCCTCATCGTGGACGAGGCGCAGCTGCTCGAAGACGAGGCCGTGTTCGAGGAGCTGCGGCTGCTCATGAACTTCCAGACCGATGACCGGTTCCTCGTCACCGTGCTGCTCATCGGCTCACCGGAGCTCCGCGAGAAGGTCCGGCGCCTCAAGCACCTCGATCAGCGCATCACCATTCGCTATCACCTGAACACCCTCGACTACGCGCACAGCTCCGCCTATGTCGCGCACCGCCTGAAGATGGCCGGCCGTACGACGCCGATCTTCACGGACGAAGCGGTGAGGCTCATCTTCGACTTCACCCGCGGCACGCCGCGCGAGATCAACAACCTGTGCGACGTCGCCCTCCTCGTCGGCTACACGAAGCGCGCGACGAAGGTGGACGAGAAGATCGTGGCCGAGGTGATCAAGGACATGGTCGGCGTCTCCTGATGGTGCGCATGAGCGACCTCGTGCGCGGCATCGTGCGCGAGGGGACTGCGCGCTCGACGCCCGCCACGCCGCCGGCCGCTGATCCGGTCAAGGCCCCCGTGGTCGAGCCCACGCCTCCGGTGAGCATCGCCAGCACCGATCCACCGGGGCCGGTGGTCCGCCGCGAGGTGCCGCCCACGCCCCGCGGGCCCGTCGAGCCGAGCGAGCCATCCGAGCCGCTCTTCGGAGAGCTGCAGCAGTTCCTGGTCGAGGCCCGCCATCGTGTCGACGGCGGCGGCTTCGTGTGGACGCGACTCGAGAGCCTCATCGATCGTGCCGTCACCTCGCTCACGCGCTCGCCCGATCTGTTCTGGGTCGCCAACAACCCCGCCGCCCCGCCGGGTGTCGACTACATCGCCTTCCACCAGGCGCGCGTGTGCGTGCTGTCGTTGCGGCTCGGCATCGATCTCGGCTACGACGCCGGACGCCTGTTGCCGCTCGGCCAGGCGGCCGCCCTGTTCGACGCGGGATTGTGGCAGCTCCCCGCGGGGCTCATCGACCACGTCGACACGCTCGCCGACCACGACCTGGCGACGTACCGGTCGCATCCCAGGCTCTCGGCCGACATCGTCCAGCGGTGGTCGCCGCCGGACCCGCGCATCGTCGAGTCCATCCTCGATCACCACGAGCGCGAGCAGGGACAGGGCTTCCCGCGCGGGCTCGCGGGCGGTGGCATCGCCGCCGACGCCAAGCTCATCGGCCTCGTCGACACCTACACGGCGTTGACGGTCCCCCCCTCGTCGCGACCGCGGCTCCGCCCGTACGAGGCGATCCGCGACATCGTGAAGACGCGGAACGATCAGTTTCCGCCGCAGCTCATCAAGGCACTGCTGTCGGAGATCTCGGTCTTCCCGCCCGGCACGATCGTGCGGTTGAACACCGACGAGGTGGGCCGCGTCATCGCCGTGAACCGCAATCATCCGCTCCGGCCTCAGGTCGAGATCTTGACCGATGCCAGAGGGCAGCGCGCCGGCACGTCGAAGGTCATCGACCTCTCCGAGTCTCCGTTCCTCTACATCACGGGTCCTGTCGGCGACGATCGTCGGTGAGAGCCTAGGTCATGGCGCAATACGAGATGAACCTGCGCGACTACTGGCTCATCGTCCGCCGCCGGCGGACGTGGATCATCGCCACCACCGTCGTCACCATGCTGGTCAGCTTGTGGCTGGCGCGCCAGCGTGTGCCCGTGTACCAGGCGACGGCCACCGTGAAGTTCGAGCAGTCGACGAACGTCTCGGGCCTGCTGGTCGAGGTCCTGTCGTACTCCACGTCCGACAACATCGAGACGCAGGCCACGCTCATCAAGAGCTATCCCGTCGTCGAAGAGGTGGCGCGCCGGATGGGTCGGCTGCCGGAGGCGAGCCGTGACAGCGCCGTCCGCGAGTCGCGCACGTACCAGCACACGCTCGACGCGCTCGCCGCCAAGATCAGGACCAATCGCCTCCCCAACACGAGCATCCTCGAGATCACCGCGACCTCGACCAATCCGCGCGAGGCGCGCGATCTGGCCAACACGGTGGCCGAGGTCTATCGCGACCACAACAAGCAGAATCGCAATGCGCGGCTCACGGAGGCGCGCAAGTTCATCGAGGCCCAGCTCAAGGAGGTCGAGGCGCGCGTGAAGCGCGCGGAGGAGGAGATCTGGGCCTTCCGCGACGCCAATCGCGTGATCTCGCCGGGGGCCGAGTCCACCGTGCTGCTGTCGCTCTTCACGCAAGTGCGCGCCGACATCGAAAAGGCGCGTCAGCAGCGAACGGAGCTCGAGCAGCTGCAGGCGCGGCTGGCGCGCACGGACCCCGCCAGCGTGACCGAGCGCGTCTACGTGGAGACGACGAATCCGGCCCTCCTGCGCCTGCAGACGGCGCAGACCGAGCTGACGATGGAGCGCACGCAGCTCGCGCTCGAGGCCACCGACAAGCATCCGCGGCTGCGGGCCATCGACGAGCGGCTCCGGGAGGTGCGCTTCGAGATGCGCCGCGAGCTCGGCGCGCAGATCGCGACGCTGAAGAACCGCGAGGACATCCTCGCCGGTCAGATGACCGAGCTCATGCAGAAGAACCGCGAGGTCCCGGCCGTGGAGCTCGGCCTCCAGCGGCTGCAGCGCGACGCCAAGGTGAACGACGACCTCCTGACGCTTCTCAAGACCAAGCACCAGGAAGCGCTGATCAAGGAGTCGGAAGGCGTCGAAGAAGTGGCCCTCGTGCGACCCGCCACCGAGCCCGGCACGCCCATCGGCAGCAACACCGTGAACACGATGGTGGTGGGGGCGCTGCTGGGTCTCATGCTCGGCCTCGTGCTCGCGTTCGTGCAGGAGACGCTCGACACCTCCATCGGCACCATCGAGGACGTCGAGTCGTACCTGGATGTGAAGGTCCTCGGCATCGTGCCGCACATCGATCCACGCGAGACGATGGAACGGCTGCTCGAACGGCGGCCCTCGCTCGCCCAGATCGATCCGGAGGCGTTGCAGAGCCACGCCCTGCTGATCACGCACTTCGACCCGAAGTCGCCGGTGGCCGAGGCGTACCGGACGCTGCGCACGAACATCCAGTTCCAGCGCATGGAGCGTGGCGGCAAGGTGCTCGTGGTCACGAGCCCGACCCTGCAGGAAGGCAAGACCACGACGATCGTCAACCTCGCGCTCACGATGGCGCAGAGCGGCCAGAGGACGCTGCTGGTCGGCGCCAACATGCGCCGCCCGTCGATCCACCGCTTCTTCGGCATCCCGCGGGAGCCGGGCCTCTCGGACATCCTGGTCGGCAACGTGCCGTGGCGCGATTGCGTTCGCGGCGTCGCCGACATCCTGATGGGCCGGTTCGAGATGGAAGACATCATGGCCTCGCCCGGTCTCGACAACCTGCACATCATCGAGGCGGGCCCGATTCCCGCGAATCCCTCCGAGCTCCTCTCGACGGCGGCCATGCGGGACTTCATCCAGGCGGTCAGCGCCGAGTACGACATCGTCCTCATCGACACGCCGCCCATCCTGCCCGTGACCGACTCTGCCATCGTGGCCGGGCAGGTGGACGGCGTGCTGCTCGTGTACCAGGCCGGCAAGGTGGGCCGCCTCGTGCTCAAGCGCGCGAAAGCACATCTCGAGAGCGCCCGCGCCAAGGTGTGGGGCATCGTCCTCAACGACCTGCAGACGGAGATCTCCGGCTACACGTACACGCACTACTACACGCACTACTACGGCGAGGAGAGCGGCGAGGACGGGTCCAGGCGGTCGAGGCAGCGCGTGCTCGGCTACGTGCGCGACAAGATGCGCTTCCTCACCCGCGGTGGGGGCGGCTCGTCCACCGCGGCGGCCGTCATCGACGTGGGGCGTGTTTCGGCGTCGGCGCCGGTCAACGGCACGCGCACGATCACCACGCGCGTGATCGCGGTGGCCGCCGCGGTGGCGGTCGGGCTCGTTGGCGCCGTGGTCGCATGGCGCATGGGCGTCCCCGGTGTGGCCGCTCCTCGCGCGACGGTGAGGCAGCGACTCGATGCGCCGCCGATGCGGCCCGCGCCATCGCCGGTCGGTGCCAACGCCCCCGCGAAGGCGGCGTCGCCGGCCCCGCCGCCCGCCATGCCGGCCGCTCCGGTGCTCGCCCCGCCGCTGCCGACGCCACCGGCGGTCCGGCCGTTCATCGACGCGCTGCCCGAGCCTGCCGCTCCGTCGAGGCCGGGCGTGCCGCCCGCGTCGAGCACCCCGGCGCCATCGATGATCGCGGCGGTCCCGAACACGGCGCGCGAGCCCGCGAGGTTCAGACTCGTGCTCGGGCCATTCGCGTCGGCGGCCGAGGCGGACCGGATGGAGCGGATGCTGCTCTCCTCCGGGTATGAGAGCGCGCGCGTCCCGGAGACGGGCACCCCGAACGTCTACGCCGTGCTCATCGAGCGGGTCCCGAGCGTGCAGGAGGCCCGCACGATCATCACGACGCTGCGCGAGCAGGCGATCGCGGAGGCGTCGATCGTCTCGACCGACCCCGTCGTCGTGCGCGTCGGCGACGCCCGGGCGCTGCGCGGCGCGGTCGCGCTCGCCGAGCGCGTCCGCAAGGCCGGGTACCGCGTGCGCCTGGTCGCACAGCGCGGCGAGCGCGCGGCGTACGTCATCCGGCACGGACGCTTCGCAACGAGAGACGAGGCAGAGGCGCGCATCCGCGAGCTGGCACGGCTGGGCGTGCCGTCGGCGCAGGTGGTCCAGGTCCAGTAGCGGGTGGATTCCCCCCTTCTCATCGGGGCCGCCCTCGTGCTCTTCGTGCTGGCGTTCGTGCGCACGGAGTTCGCGCTCTACCTGATGGTCTTCTCGATGCTCCTCTCGCCGGAGATCACCACGAGCTACGGGGGGCTCGCCGAGCGCCGCGCGGTCACGCTGCGTACCGAAGATTTCGTGCTGCTCATCATCGGCTTCAGCTGGCTCGCGAAGACGGCCGTGAACAAGGAGCTCGGTCTCGTCGCCAAGACGCCGCTCAATCGCCCGATCGTCGCCTACATTGCGGTGAACTTGATGGCCACGCTGCTCGGCTACCTGATGGGCAGCGTCAAGACGGCGGCCGGCTACCTCTACGTGGTGAAGTACATCGAGTACTTCGTCGTCTATTTCATGGTCGTGAACAACCTGCGCGATCGCGCGCACGCGCGGCGGCTGCTGGCGGCGGCCCTGGTGACGGCCGCCGTCGTCAGCATCATCGGCCTCACCCAGATCCCATCCGGGGCGCGCGTCTCCGCGCCGTTCGAGGGCGAGGCGGGCGAGCCGAACACCTTCGGTGGCTACCTGCTGTTCATGATGGCGATCGCCGGCGGCATCGCGCTCGAGACCACCTCGCTCACCGTTCGCGCGCGCTTCGCGGCACTGGTGGCCCTGATGGCCGTGCCATTTGCATTCACGCTCTCGCGCGCGTCGTATCTCGGCATCCTGCCCGCATATGGCGCGCTCCTCGCGCTCACCACCCGGCGGCGCGCGATGGTCGCCCTGCTGCTGATCCTCGTCGTCTGCGCACCGATGCTGCTGCTCATCGCGCCGGCGTCCGTGGTGAATCGCGTCGTCTACACGTTTCAGCCCGAGGCGAACCAGCCGACCGTGCGGCTCGGCAAGGTTGGCCTCGATCCCTCGACGTCCGCGCGGCTCCTGAGCTTGCGGCAGGCCTTCGCCGGCTGGCTGGAGCGGCCGATTCTCGGCTTCGGGGTCACGGGCTTCGCGTTCATGGACGCGCAGTACGCCCGCGTGCTGGTCGAGACGGGCATCGTCGGTCTGCTCTGCTTTGCCTGGCTTCTGTGGTCCGTGGTCAGCGCGGCCCGGCGCGTGCACTGCAGCGTGGTCGATCCGTTCGATCGCGGACTGGCCCTGGGATTCATCGCGGGGACGTTCGGTCTGCTCGCGCATGCGATCGGCTCGAACACGTTCATCGTGATCCGGATCATGGAGCCGTTCTGGCTCGTCGCCGGCATCGTGCTGATGCTGCCGGTGTTCGTCGCGGAAGAGACGGCCGCGACCGGCCGGCCGCTACCGGCGATGGTCCCGGCGTCGGCGGTGCGCTGACGTGAAGCCGGCCGCGAGTACCGACACCATGTCCGCGCTCGTGCGCGGCGGTGCCATGAGTCTCGGCGGCTCCCTCGTCAGCCGGGCGGCCGGAGTCGCGCAGTCGATCGTCATCGCGCGCGGGCTCGATCCGCACCGCCTCGGCGTGTTCGCCATCGTGAACTACGTCCTCGCCCTCGGCGGCGCCCTCGTCGACCTCGGGGTGCCGGTCGCCGCGACCAAGCTCGTCGCGGAATTTCGCGTGACGCGGCCGACCGCGTTACGCCGGCTCCTCGGCATCCTGGCCGGTTTCAGCGTGCTGTTGGCCACGGCCGGCGCGCTCCTGTTCCTCGTCGGCGCCGAACCGCTCAGCCGATTTTATCGAGAGCCCGACCTCGCGCCGTTGTTCCGTCTCGGCGCGGCCCTGCTGTTCACGGCGCTCATCGGCGCGGTTCTCAGCGGGGCCGTGCAGGGGATGCGACGGATCGACACGCTGGCCACGGTGGCGGCGATCAAAGCCGTGGTGGCGCTGGGGGCGACCCTCGTCCTGCTGCCGTCGCTCGGCCTCGTCGGCGTGATCGGCGCCTCGATCGTCGCCGAGGCGGTGGCGTGGCCGCTGAACGGGCGGCCGCTGCGGCAGGCGCTGAGCGTCGTGCCGTCCACCGGCGACGACGGGCTGAGCGCCGGCACCGTCGTGAAACGGGCGCTCGCGCTGTCCGTGCCCGTCGTCCTGAACGGTCTCGTCGTGTGGGGCGGGGCCTGGTTCGTACGCTCGTATCTCGCCCGAGAGGCGGGGTACGACGCCGTCGGATATTTTCACGTCGCGGACGCCTGCGCCCGTCTGCTGCTGCTGCTGCCGCTGGCGGTGGCGGTCCCGTTCCTTCCCGCCTTGTCCGAGTCGATCGCGCTCGGTCGCGAGGCCGCCACACAGATGGTCGAGGGCGCGCTGCGTTTGACGCTCTTCGCGGTGGCGCCGGCCGGCGCTTTCCTGAGCCTCGCCGCCGAGCCGGTGGTGCGCGTCGTGTACGGCGACGCCTACGCCGGGAGCGCGGCGGCCGTGACGTCGATCCTGGTCCTGGCGGCGACCTTCCAGGCGCTCGGCGTCATGGTGTGGTCGACGCTCGTGGCCGCCGGACTGACGTGGAGCGGCTTCGCGGTGCAGGCGGGCGGCCAGGTCGCCCTCGTCGCGCTGACCGTGGCGCTCGTCCCCGGCTACGGTCTCGGCGGCGTGGGCGTCGCCGCCGTGGCGGCCGCGCTGGCGACGGCGGGCGTCGGTCTCGCGGTTGTGCGCGCGCAGCTTGGCGTCCGGCTGACCACCGTGCGTGGCGCGCTCGGTGTCTCGGGCGTCGGTTGGCTGGCGGCCGGTGCACTGTGGGCCATCGGGGCCACCGGCTGGGTGCCCGCCACCGCGCTCGCGGCGGTCGTCGTCCTGTTGCAGTTTCAGCGCCTGGCGCGCAACGAGCGGAGCTGGATCCTGGCCCGGGTCCGCTGGCCGGGATTCGCCGTGCAACGATGAGCTGCGAGCTCTCGGTCGTGATCCCCGCCCTGAACGAGGGCGCCAGCATCGGCGAGCTCGTGCGTCGGGTGATCGGCGAGTCGACGCGGCTCGGCGTGCGCCACGAGGTGCTCGTCGTCGATGGCGGATCCACCGACGGCACCGCCCGTTGGGCGGCCGACGCCGGCGCCGTCGTCGTGCGCCAGCCGGGCCGTGGCTATGCCGATGCGCTGCTGGCCGGCTTCCGCCATGCGGCAGGCGCGTACGTGGCGACCATGGACGCCGATTACTCCCACGATCCAGATTTTCTACGCGCGCTGTGGGCGGCGCGGCACGACGCCGAGCTCGTCATCGCATCACGCTACGTGGCCGGCGGCTACGGCTACATGCCGCCCGGTCGTCGGATCCTGAGCCGGATCTTGAACGCAGTGAGTCGCAGCGTCTTGTCGCTGCCGTTCCGCGACCTCTCGAGCGGCTTTCGCCTGTATCACGCACGCGCGCTC